>DASWMB010000149.1:0-13102 GCA_036399955.1 Allosphingosinicella sp.
TCGGCGAACTGGAGGAGCTCCTCGACGATCTTCGCCTCGGCCTCGTACTTCATGGTGAGGTACGGGTCGTCCCATTCGCCCATCACGCCGAGGCGCTGGAACTGCTCGGCCTGCACCTTGACCCATTTTTCGGCATAAGCGCGGCATTCGGCGCGGAACTCGCGCGGCGGGACCTCGTCCTTGTCGAGCTTGCGCTTCCTGTAGCTCTCCTCGATCTTCCATTCGATCGGGAGGCCGTGGCAGTCCCAGCCGGGGACATAAGGCGCGTCCTTGCCCTGGAGACTCGCCGAACGCACGACAATGTCCTTCAGGATCTTGTTCATCGCATGGCCCATGTGGATGTCGCCGTTGGCGTAGGGAGGGCCGTCGTGGAGGATGAAGCGCTCGCGGCCGGCGCGCGCCGCGCGCAGCTGCCGGTAGAGCCCGTCCTGCGCCCAGCGGGCGAGGATCGCCGGCTCCTTCTGCGCGAGGCCGGCCTTCATCGGGAAGTCCGTCTTCGGGAGGAAGACGGTGTCTCTATAGTCTTTTTTGTCGGACATGTCGGGGGCGGGGCTTAGCGGGCGCACGGCCGGATTGCCAGCACTCAGCGGCCGATCGCGCCGGCGCGCGGCATGTCCTCGATCAGGAGATAGCCGCGGAAGCCGTAGGGCACCTCCGGCACCTGCTCGGGGCGGGTGAGGCCGCGCAGGCTGCCGTCGTCGGCGACGGCCTCGATCATGATCGCCCGGCCGCCGGCGCCGGCGAGGCGCGTGAGGAAGCGGTAGGGCCAGCCCCACAGAGTCCAGTTGGTGCCGGGCGTCACCGGCACGACGGCGCCGCGGCAATCCTCCGGCACGATGCCGAGCCAGCCGGTGCGGCGATAGCCGGCGAGGCAGCGCTCGGCGCCTGCCGCGCTGTAGGTGAAAGCCTGCGGCGCCAGCGCTTGCATCCTCGCGACCACGGGCTCGGTGCCGATGAAGACAAATTGGTCGTCGATCTCGGTGCGCGCGGCGCGGAACTCGGCGGCGAGCGCGTCGGCCGCACCGGGATCGTCGTCATGCACGAAGAAGAGGATCGGCATCCGGCGGATCTCGTAGAGGATCTCCTCGACGCTCGGGATCCGCACGCCGCGGCCGCGCAGCGGGAAGGTCGCGCCGCCGTCCGGCGTGTAGCGGTAGCCGGGGTCGAGGCCGCGAAGCATGGCGAAGGGCGTGTCGCCGATCCGGCCGCGGCCGTTGGTGCGGCAATCGAGCGTCTCGTCGCGGAAGGCGACCATGCGGCCGTCCGCGGTGCGGCGGACGTCCACCGCGATGCCGTCGCCGCGCATGTTGCGGACCTGGCGGAATGCGGGGACGGTGTTCTCGACGAAGCCCGTCTTCGGCGGCAGGATCTCGACGCCCGCTGGTTCCTCTACGGGCGGCAGGTCGAGACGAGCAACGACCTCGTCCTGATCGACCTTCGCTAGCGCTCGCCCCAGAGCTCGGCGAGGCGCGCGTCGCGGCCGCAGCGCGTACGGTAGTAGCGGTAGCGGATAGGGTTGTTGCGCCAATAGTCCTGGTGATAGCCCTCCGCCTCCCAGAAGCGGCCGAGCGGCAGGATCGGCGTCACCGCGCGGCCGCCGAGGACGCGGTTCGCCTCGGCGAGCGCCGCCTCCGCCTCGCGCCGCTGATCGCGGCCGGACACGAACACCGCCGGCGCAGGGGCCGGTGGTGCCGGGCCGCGGTGCCTGCGTGACGCCGCGATTGGCGATCACCATCATCCGCCCCGGCGGGGCCCCCGCGATCCAGGAGGCGTTGATCAGCGTCAGCGCCACCGCGATCACGGCAAGGACCATGAGCAGGATGCGCGCGATCTTCATGCGGCGAGCCTGCCGCGCGCCTCGTCGCAGTCGCGCGCCATCTGCGAGGTGAGCGCCTCGAGGCTGTCGTAGCGCGCCTCCTCGCGGAGGAACGAGATCAGCTCGACCTCCAGAACCTGGCCGTAAAGGTCGCCGTCGAAGCCGAAGAAATAGGGCTCGAGCAGTTCCCTGGGCGGATCGAAGGTCGGGCGGGTGCCGAGATTGGCGGCGCCCTCGAGCGTGCGCCCGTCCGGCAGCCGCCCGCGCACCGCATAGACCCCGAAGCGCGGGCGGAGATAATTGCCGAGCGCGATGTTGGCCGTGGGGTAGCCGAGCGTGCGGCCGCGCTTGTCGCCATGCTCGACCACGCCTTCGATCGCGAAGGGGCGGGTGAGGAGGTGCGCGGCGGCCTCGCAGTCGCCGGCCTGCAGCGCCTCGCGGATGCGGCTCGAGGAGACCGGCTCGTCGCCCTCTACGACGGGCGGGACGGCATCGACCGACATCCGGTTGACCCGCCCGAGGAACTTCAGCTGCTCGACGTCGCCGCCGCGGCCCTTGCCGAAGGTGAAGTCCTCGCCGGTGACGACGCCCGCCGCGCCGATCCGGCTGGCGAGATGATCGGTGACGAAATCGGGCGCCGTCACCGAGGCGAGGGCGCCGTCGAACCGGAAGACGATCATCGCGTCCGCGCCGGCGGCGGCGAACAGCCGCTCGCGCTGGTCGAGCGTGGTCAGGCGGAAGGGCGGCAGGTCCGGCCTGAAGTGGCGGACCGGGTGCGGATCGAAGGTCGCGACCAGCACCGGCCGCGCTTCGGCACGGGCGCGATGGACGGCGCGGGCGACCACCGCCTGGTGCCCTTTGTGAAATCCATCGAAATTGCCGAGCGCGACGATGCCCCCGCGAAGCCGCTCCGGAACCGCCGAGCCGCCGTCAAGCCGCTCCATGGGCGGCGGTATAGGAGAGGGGGAGCGGAGGGGAAAGGGGTGGGGAAAGCCCTCTCCCCTGAAGGGTAGAGGGGTTAGATGCGCGTCAGGGTGACGAAGCTGAAGGCGGGTCGGCCGGGCTCGGCGGGGTGATCCTCGCGGAAAACCTCTTCCCAGGCGGCAGGGTCGAAGGGTGGGACCACGGCGTCGCCTTCATAATCGGCGTGGATTTCGGTCAACTCGATACGATCCGCCCAGTCGGCCAGCTCTTCGAACAGCTGCGCGCCTCCGATCACGGCGACGTCCTGACCGGCCCAGTCTGCAAGCCACAGCGCCTCTTCCGGATCGCTGGCGACTTCGGCGCCGCTTGCGCTCCAATCGCGATCGCGAGTCACGACGATGTGACGCCGCCCGGGCAGCAGGCCGGCGAGGCTGTCGAAGGTCTTGCGCCCCATGATCATCGGTTTGCCCATCGTGAGCTGCTTGAAGCGCTTGAGATCGGCGGGGATGTGCCACGGAAGCGCGCCGTTGCGGCCGATCACGCCGTTTCTGGCGCGGGCAAGGCAGAAAATGATCACACGGCCACCGGCGCCGCAATATGCGGGTGCGGATCGTAGCCCGCGATCTCGAAATCCTCGTAGGCGTATTGGTCTATCGCGTCCGGTTTGCGCTTGATCGTCAGCGTGGGGAGCGGCCGCTGCTCGCGGGTCAGCTGCAGGCGGGCCTGGTCGAGATGGTTCGAATAGAGGTGGCAGTCGCCGCCGGTCCAGACAAAGGTGCCGGGCTCGAGGCCGCACTGCTGGGCGAGCATGTGCGTCAGGAGCGCGTAGCTCGCGATGTTGAAGGGCACGCCGAGGAAGACGTCGGCACTCCTCTGGTAGAGCTGGAGGTGGAGCCTGCCGCTGGCGACCTGGGTCTGGAACAGGCAGTGGCAGGGGGCGAGCGCCATCCGGTGGAGGTCCGCCGGGTTCCAGGCCGAGACGATCTGCCGGCGCGAGGCCGGATCGCGGCGGATGAGATCGATGAGGTTGGCGATCTGGTCGATCGAGCGGCCGTCCGGCGCCTCCCATGCGCGCCACTGCTTGCCGTATACCGGGCCGAGATCGCCCGCCTCGTCCGCCCATTCGTCCCAGATGCCGACGCGGTTCTCCTTGAGCCAGGCGATGTTGGTGTCGCCGCGCAGGAACCAGAGCAATTCGATCAGGATCGAGCGGATGTGGAGCTTCTTGGTGGTGAGCAGCGGGAACCCCTTCGACAGGTCGAAGCGCATCTGGTGGCCGAAGACGGAGAGAGTGCCGACGCCGGTGCGGTCCTTCTGCTCGACACCCTCGTCGAGGATGCGCCGCAGGAGCTCGTGATAGGGCTGCATGGGATGGAGGAGTAGCGGCTGGGCGGCGGCTTTGGAAGCGCCGGCCGCTTCTCCGAAATGGAGTCCATAACGGAGGCAGTCGCCACATACGCGCGTGGCATCAGGTGGCAGATGAGAGCCGGTGATCATCGCGACTGCCACCGACGCGGCCGAGCTGTTCGGGCCGCTCTTTGCCGAATCGGCCGCGGACCGGGAGACGCTGGCGGTCGCCCATCTCGACGCCGACCGGCGGGTCGTCGACCTCACCGTCCTCGAGCCCAGTGCCGCCGGCCATGTCGACCTGCCGGTGCGGCGCGTGATCGAGGATGCGCTGCGGCTCGGCGCGCAGGGCCTCGTCATCGCCCACAACCATCCCAGCGGCGACGCGCAGCCGAGCTGGGACGATGTCGAATCGACCCGGGAGCTGGCCGAGACCGCGGCTCGCCTCGGCATCAGGCTCCACGATCATCTGATCTTCGCCGGCGGGGAGGTGTGCAGCCTGAGGGCGCTCGGGCTGCTGTGATGACGCCAGGTTGCCGCGGACTCAGAGCTCGCAGCCCGGGATGTCGGCTGCGGCGGGGCGCGGGCCGCGGGCTTCGAACTGGGCGAAATAGGATTCCGAATCGAGCCGCTCGAAGCGGGTGAGCTCGTAGCCGACGGCGTTGAACTCGCAGACGAGGAGCCGCGTGGGCGTCCCGTGCCGATCGGTCGGCCGGTCGGCATCGACGACGACGACGCGGCCCTCGCGCTTCAGCGACCCGCGGAGGTTCCAGAGGAACTCCGAGGGGCGCGGGATCTCGTGATACATGTGGATGAGGAGCACGCGGTCGAACGAGGCTTCGGGGAGGAGCGGGTTGTTTGGCTGGCCGAGCTTCAGCGCGACATTGTCGAGCCGCTCGCGATGGACCCGGCGGGCGAGCTCGTGGATCGTCTCGGGGACGACGTCCTGCGCCAGGACGCGTCCGCGCTCGCCGACGAGCGGGGAGAGGCGGACCGTGTAATAGCCTTCGCCCGCGCCGATGTCGGCGACGTACATGCCCTCGCGGATTTCGGCGAGCTCCATCACCCGCTCGGCCTCGGCGACGCTGTCGCGCGCGTCCTCGTTCAGGTAGCGCGAGGAGACGATCGGCGAGACCGGGCGCTGCGGCTCGGGGAAGCTCGTCTGCTCCTCCTCCCCGCCGCGGCAGGCGGCCAGGGCGAGGAGCGGGAGGAGCAGCCGGGAAAGGTACAAAGCAGGCGTCGTTCGTCTCGAGCGAAGTCGAGGGGCGTAATCACAGAGGCGGAGCAGCGCCCCTCGACTTCGCTCGGGACGAACGCAGGCCCGGCGCCGCTTCGGCCGGTCGCCACGCTTGGTGGTGGCCCTACTCGACATCTTCCACTTCGACCTTTTCGCCTGTGACGCGTTGCGACAAAGCGGCGGCCATGAAGCGGTCGAGGTCCCCGTCCAGGACATCCGACGGCGCGGTGGAGGTGATGCCGGTCCTGAGGTCCTTCACCAGCTGATAGGGCTGGAGGACGTAGGAGCGGATCTGGTGGCCCCAGCCGATGTCGGTCTTGCCGGCGGCCGTCGCATTCGCTTCCGCCTCGCGCTTCTGCAGCTCGGCTTCGTAGAGCTTGGCGCGCAGCTGGTTGTAGGCCTCGGCCTTGTTCTTGTGCTGCGAGCGCTGGTTCTGGCACTGGACGACGATGCCGGTCGGCAGGTGGGTGATGCGCACCGCTGAGTCGGTCGTGTTGATATGCTGCCCGCCGGCGCCGGACGCGCGGTAGGTGTCGATCCTGAGCTCGCTCTCATTGACCTCGATGTCGATATTGTCGTCGATGACGGGATAGACCCAGACCGAGGCGAAGCTGGTGTGGCGGCGGGCCGAGCTGTCATAGGGGCTGATCCGCACCAGCCGGTGGACGCCGCTCTCGGTCTTGGCATAGCCATAGGCGTTCTCGCCCTTGACGAGCAGGGTGGCCGACTTGATGCCCGCCTGCTCGCCGGCGTGATGGTCGACCAGCTCGACCTTCATGCCGTGGCGCTCCGCCCAGCGCGTGTACATGCGCTGGAGCATGCCCGCCCAGTCGTTCGACTCGGTTCCCCCGGCGCCGGAATTGATCTCCACATAGGTGTCGTTGGCGTCGGCCTCGCCGGCGAGGAGGGCCTTGACTTTGTCCTGCTCGGCGCGCTCGGCGAGGTCGGCGAGGGATTTCACCGCATCGTCAACCATCGCCTCGTCGCCCTCGGCTTCGGCCATCTCGATCAGTTCGGCCGTGTCGGCGAGCTCCTGCTCGATCGCGCGGGTGGCGCCGATCGCCTCGTCGAGCCGCCGCCGCTCGCGCATCACCTCCTGCGCCTGCTTCGCGTCGTTCCAGAGCGCCGGATCCTCGACGCGCGCGTTGAGCTCGTCGAGCCGGCGCAGCGCCCGGTCCCAATCGAGGAAGCGGCGCAGCAGCGCGAGCGCGGCGTTGATCTGATCGACATAGGCTTGCGCTTCGGCGCGCATCGTGAACTCCGGGAAGACTGTCAGAGGGGGCCTAGTAGATGCCCTCTTCGCTTTGCAAGGAGTCGCTGCTTTGCTGAGGCTCGGCCGGGCGCCGCGCGGCGGAGCGGCGGCGGGCCGGGCGCGGGCGCGTCGCTCTGGCTTCGGCGGTCGCGGCGGCCTGGTCGCGGCGGATGGTGCGGCGCGGCTCGGTCTCGGGCCGGAACGCCTCCCAGATGATCGCCGCGCGCGGATCGGGCGGCGGCCAGGCGCCGTAGACGCGCTGCCCCGAACGGCGGTCGATCCGGACCATCCGGATGCCGTTGGGCGCGCGGAAGGGGACGACCGGCATGTCCTTGAACGCGACCTGCGCGAACTGGCGGAAGATCGGCGCGGCGAGCGTGCCGCCCTGCGCATAGCCGCCCATCGGCCGCGGCTGATCGAAGCCCATGTAGACGCCGGCGACGATGTCGGCCGAGCCGCCGACGAACCAGACGTTGGTGGGGCCGGTCGAGGTGCCGGTCTTGCCGAACAGCGGCCGGTTGAGGTCGCGAAGGATGGTCGCGGTGCCGCGCTCGACGACGCCGGTCAGCATGTGGACGACCTGGAAGGCGGTCAGGGGATCCATCAGCTGGCGGGTGCGCAGCGGCGGGCGCGGCATCGGCCGCCCGTCCCAGTCGGCCGCGTTGCAGGTCTCCATCAGCTGGCAGCGATTGTCGGCGCGCAGGATGACGCGGCCGTCGCGGTCCTGGACATAGTCGATCAGGGTGGGGCGCAGCTCGCGGCCCTGGTTGGCGAGCATCGCGAAGGCGTTGGTCATGCGCAGCACCGTCGTCTCGGCGGCGCCCAAGGAGTTGGCGAGATAGGGCTGCATCTCGCCGATCGACATCCGCCGCGACATGCGCGCGACCTGGTCCATGCCGACCTGGTTGGCGGCGCGCACGGTCATGAGGTTGCGCGACTGCTCGAGGCCCCAGCGCATCGTCTGGGGGCCGGCATAGCCGCCGGAGAAGTTCCTGAAGCATTTCTGGCCGAGCGCGGCGCCCTGATAGACGCAGAAGGGACCGTCGACGATGATCGAGGCGGGGGTCATGCCGTTGTCGAGCGCGGCGGCATAGACGAAGGGCTTGAAGGTCGAGCCCGGCTGGCGCTGCGCCTGGGTGGCGCGGTTGAAGGACTGGCCGCCGCCCATCGCCCAGCCGCCCTGCATGGCGAGGACGCGGCCGGTGGCGACCTCCTCGGCGACGAAGCCGCCTGAAATCTCGGGCACGGAGCGGAGCGCCCAGGCCTCGCCCTCGCGCTCGACGGCGACGATCATGCCGGGGCGCAGCGCGTTGAAGGCGGGCGTGCCGGTGCCGCGCTGCGGCATCGAGGCGAGGCCCGAGGGCAGGGTGCCGGTCGAGCCGTCGGTGAAGCCGATCTCGGCCGTGCCGCCGCCCTTCGAAAGGACGACCGCCGGCCGCCAGTCGGGATCGCCGACGCCGTAATTGGCGAGGGCGAGGCGGGTTCGCCAGTCGCCCTCGACGTCGATCGACAGGCCCGGGTCGCGCCAGCCGCGGCCGCGCTCGTAGCGGGCGAGGCCGGCGCGCAGCGCCTCCTCGGCCGCCGCCTGCATCTCGGGATCGAGCGAAGTGCGGATCCACAGGCCCCCGGTATAGACGCCGTTCGGGCCGCGCTGCGCCTCCTCGCCGTAGCGGGCGACGAGCTGGCGGCGGACCTCCTCGACGAAATAGCCGCCGACGTTGCGGATCGCCTGGCCCGAGCCGGCGCGGATCGTGCCGAGCGGCTGCGCCTGGGCGCGGGCGCGCTGCGCGGGGGTGACGAAGCCGTTGCGCTCCATCTCGGAGAGCACCCAGTTGCGCCGCTCGAGCGCCCGCTCGGCGCGGCGCTCCGGGCTGTAGTTGCTCGGCGCCTTGGGAAGGATCGCGAGATAGGCGAGCTCGTGGAGATCGAGCGCCTCGACGTCCTTGTCGAAATAGGCGCGCGCCGCCGCCTGGACGCCATAGGCGTTCCGGCCGAGGAAGATCTGGTTCAGATAGAGCTCGAGGATCTGCTCCTTCTCGAGCACCGATTCGATCCGCCAGGCGAGGAAGAATTCCCGGATCTTGCGGCTGACCGAATATTCGTCGCCCAGGATCAGGTTCTTGGCGACCTGCTGGGTGATCGTCGAGCCGCCGCGGGCGCGCTCGCCGGAGCCGGCCTTCAGCGCATAGTCGAAGATCGCGCCGGCGAAGCCGGGATAGTCGATCCCGCCATGCTCGAAGAAGGTCCTGTCCTCGGCGGCGAGGAAGGCGTTGACGAGATCGCGCGGGAACTCCTCGTACTGGAGCTCGACCCGGCGCTCGCGGGCGAAGCTGTGCACCGGATCGCCCTCGATGTCGCGGACATAGCTCGGGAGAGGCGGCTGGTAGGTGAGCAGGCTCTCGGCCGACGGCAGGTCGCGGGCGAAGATCAAATAGAGGAGGAGGAGGACGACGAAGGGCGAGGCGAGGACGACCGCCAGCACCTTCGCCCAGCGCCTCCGCATGATGCTCCTGAAGCCGCACCAGAAGGCCGCGGCCCAGCGGCCCGGCGCGCTGCCGGCGAAGGCGGCGCGGGCGCGGCCCCAGCGTCCCACCGCGTCCCGATAGAGGGTGACCCGCCCCGAATTCGTCTCTGCACTCATCTCGCGCCCGCTCTAGCGGATCGCGCGGGTGCGGTGAAGGCGGAGCACGGCGGAAAGCCGCCAATCTCGCCAACGAACCATATCTGGAAAAAAACTTTTCGAGGGGGTTGCAATGTAGGAATTCACAGTTCTTTATCCGTTCCAAGACGAGTCGGCGGCCCCGATTCGCCCACAGGAGAAAGAGGATGAGGAATAGGAACCGATCCGGGCGCATGGCCCGGCCGCTGCTGCTCTGCGGCGCGGCGCTGGCGCTGGCCGCCACGGCGGCGATCGCGGGCGAGACGATCCGCTACGAATATGACGTGCGCGGACGGCTGGTGAAGGTGGTGAGAACCGATCAGGCGACGAATACGGTGCTCACCACCACCGACTACACGCACGACAAGGCGGACAACCGCACGAAGCGCGAGACCAAGACCGGCCAGTAAGCGGCCGCACCACCGACACTGCCCCTGCCGCGACGGCGGGGCGACGGCGCCGAGGGCGCCGGGACGAACCGGAGACAAGACCATGACCAAGACCCTGCTTCGCGCGGGCGCGCTCTCCTGCGCCCTGCTCGCCTCGACCGCGCTCAGCGGCCCGGCGCTGGCCCAGGCGAGCGGCGCGGCGGCGCCCGCTTACCATCATCTCGACGCCAACGGCGTCGATGTCACCCGCGGCACCTTCGAGCTCGCTGTCCCGGTCGGATCGATCGGGAGCGGCGAGGAGACGCTTTCTCTGGTCAATTATTTCGGGACCGGCAACGACAACTGGACCCTGCGCTTCCGCCGCAGCCTCTCGAACGGCAGCTATCGCTTCAGCGTGACGCTCGGCAACCGCACCGAGACCTTCACCGGCGCAGTCGGCGCGAGCAGCTTCGCTTCGGCCGAGGGCAATGGCGCGACGCTGACGCTCCAGTCCGACGGCAGCTACCACTATCGCGACGCGGCGGGCGCCCTGACCGTGTTCACCAACCCTTTCGGCGACCAGGGCGGCACCTCGACCTTCTGCTCCTCCGCGGTGCAGGTGAGCTGCGACATGGTACCGGAATCGACCACGGCGCCGTCGGGACGGACGCTCACCTACCACAACGAGGCGGATCAGAACTGCAAGCTGGCGAGCGACGGCGAAACGCTCGACTGCCAGCAATATTATCGCCTCTCCGCCGTCTCGAACGACGCCGGCTACCGGATCTCCTTCCTGTACGCGAGCAACACGCGTCCGACGACCGGCTTCCCTTCGGCGAGCTGGCGCACACGGGTGGGCGCCAGCTTCTCCAACCTGGCGGTCGCGCCGACGCCGCAGGCGAGCGCGAGCTACGCCTATCCGAGCGCGACGCTGACCGACATCACGGACACGGCCGGGCGCAGCTGGAGGATCACGCGCAATTCCAGCCAATATGTGATCGGCGTCCGCCGTCCCGGCAGCTCCGCCGACAACATCTCGATCGCGCGCGACGCGAACGGGATCGTCACCCAGGTGACCGCGGACGGCATCGTCACGAACTATGCGCGGACTGTGAGCGGCAACAGCGCGACGATGACGATCACGGATGCGCTGAGCCAGCAGTCTACCGTCGTCTCCGACCTGACGATCGGCCGGCCCACCTCGACCACCGACGCGCTGGGCCTGACGACCACCATCCAATATGATGCGCAGGGCCGGCCGACCCGGGTCACGGCGCCCGAGCTCAACTATGTCGAGACCAGCTACGATGCGCGCGGCAACGTCACCCAGACGGTGCTCGGCGCCAAGCCGGGCTCCGGCACCGCCAACATCGTCACCTCGGCGACTTTCGCGCCGACCTGCGCGAACTCCAAGACATGCAACCTCCCGCTCACGACGACGGACGCCGGCGGCAACGTCACCGACTATAGCTACGACCAAGGCCATGGCGGGCTGCTGACGGTGACAGCGCCGGCACCGAGCGTGGGGGCGGTGCGGCCGCAGACCCGCTACAGCTACACGCTCATCGCCGGCGTGCACCGGCTGACGGAGACGTCCGCCTGCCAGACGCAGGCGACCTGCGCCGGCACCGGCGACGAGGTCAGGACGACGATCGGCTATGGCGCTAACAATCTCCCGGTCTCGGTCACATCCGGCCCGGGCGACGGCAGCCTTCCCGCCGTCCAGACGCTGAGCTACGATGCGATCGGGAACCTCACCAGCGTCGACGGCCCGTTGACCGGCCCCCACGACACCGCCCGCTTCCGCTACGACGCGGCGCGCCGGCGCACGCACAGCATCTCGCCCGATCCCGACGGCGCCGGCCCGCTGCTGCACCGCGCCGAGCGCCTCATCTATCGTGCCGACGGTCAGGTCGAGGCCGCGGAGACGGGCACGATCGACAACCCCATGGCGGCCGGCGGCGGCACGTTCACGCTGCTCGACCGGGTCGAGAGGGAGTTTGACGCGAGCAACCGGCCGGTGCGCTCGACGCTCCGCGTCGGCGGCGCCGCCCAGGCGCGGACCGCGATCGCCTATGACGCGCTCGGCCGGGTCAGCTGCACGGCGCTGCGCATGGACCGCAGCGACTTCGGTGGTACGACGCCGGCCTGCGACCAGGACGCAACCGCGGGCACGGACGGGCCGGACCGCATCGTGCGGAACGTCTACGACGCCCTCGGCCGCGTGACGGAGACCTGGACCGCGGTCGACACGCCGCTCGTTGCTCGCGAGATCCGCACGACCTATACGGCGAACGGCCAGGTGGAGAGCGTCACCGACGGCGAGCTCAACCACACATTCTACCTCTACGACGGTCTCGACCGCCTCCGCCGGACGCAATATCCGATGCCGGCGCAGGGCGCGAACGCGAGCAATCCCGCCGACTATGACGAGCGCACCTACGACACGGCCGGCCGGATGGCTTCCTTCCGCAATCGCGCCGGCGAGGTGACCGGGTTCGAGTACGATGCTCTGGGCCGGCTGAAGCTGAAGAACCTCCCCGACAGCGAGCCGGACGTGAGCTACGGCTACGACCTGTTCGGGCGGATGACCTCGGCCTCGCGCCCCGGCCATTCGCTGACCTTCGGCTATGACGGGCTCGGCCGGCTTCGGACGCAGAGCGGGCCGTTCGGCACCTATACGGCGAGCTACGACCGCGCCGGGCGGCGCACCGGCCTCACCCACCCCGACGGCTTTTATGTCGAGTACGACCTGCTGACGACCGGCGAGGCCTGGCGCATCCGCGAGAACGGCGCGACCGCGGGCGCCGGCGTCCTCGCGACCTTCGGCTATGACGACCGCGGCCGGCGCACCTCGCTCACCCGCGGCAACGGCACCTCGACCAGCTATGCCTACAACGATCCGGCCGGGCGGCTCTCGCAGATGAGCCACGACATGGCCGGGCCGACCCACGATCTCAACCTCGGCTTCACCTACAACCCGGCCGGGCAGATTGCGACGAACAGCCGCTCGAACGACCTCTACCGCTTCAACGCTACGCCGGCGACGACGACCGAAACGCCGAACGGGCTCAACCAGCTCGCGCAGCGGAACGGGGCGGCGCTGTCGTTCGACGCCCGCGGCAACATGACCAACGACGGCGAGCGGGGCTACACCTACTCGTCCGAGAACCGGCTCCGCACCGCCGGCAGCGCCGGCTTCTTCTACGACGCGCTCGGCCGCCTTTCCGGCACCGGCGCGGCGACCGCGACCCAGCCGTCTGTGCACAGCGACTGGATGGGAGACGAGCTCGTCGCCGAGCGAAGCTCGACCGGCGCGGTGGCGCGGCGCCACGTCTATGCGCCCGGCATCGACGAACCGATCGTCTGGTACGAAGGTGCGGGGACGACCGATCGACGCTGGCTCCACGCCGACGAGCGCGGCTCGATCGTCGCCACCAGCGACGCCTCCGGCGCCGTGCTCAACGTCAACAGCTACGACGAGTACGGCCGCACGAGC
>DASWMB010000150.1:0-3711 GCA_036399955.1 Allosphingosinicella sp.
TCGCCAGCACCTCCTCGCGCAGGAGGCCGTCCGAGATGGTCCAGCGATCGAGCCGTCCGCCGCCGGTGAGGATGAAGGCGCCGCTCTCCACCGTCGCCTCGGCGAAAGCGCCGAGCGTCCGCGTCCGCCCGCCGGCGCGGCGGCCGCGCGTGCCCGAACCGGCAACGAACTGGAACAGCTCCTCCGTCCGCCCGGACGTCGCGCGCCAGTCCCCGCCGAGACGCAGCTCCGCCGGCCCGAGACGCGGCCGCAGCTCGGCGCGCGCGCCGAGGCCGGTGGCCGGCACGGCATATTGCTCCGAGGTGCGGTTGACGGCGGTGCGGGCGGCATTGGCCGCAGCGAAGCTGGTGTAGAAATCGCGGGCCTGGAGGTAAGCGAGCGCCGACCAGCGGCGGCCGACAAGCCGCAGCGAGGCGTCCGCGCCCTCGGAGCGGACGTCGCTCAGCGCCGTGCCGCGCTCTCGATCGTCGTCGAACCAGAGGCCGGCCGCCTGCAGCTCGGTGCCGCCGCCGATCGGCGCGATCACGCGCAGCGACACGCTGCGCTGGTCGTAGGGCGAGGGGCGGTCGACCGGCCCGCGCTGCTCCGCGACCACCGGCACGAAGCCGTCGCCGCGCGCCAAGGCGCCGCTCAGAGCGAGGAAGCCGCCGCCGGCGGGGAAGCCGAGGCTCGCATAAGCGTCGCTGCCGTCCCGGCTGCCGTAAGCGAGGCTCGCCGCGAAGCCTCGCAGGTCCTCCGCGCCGGCGCTTTCCAGCTCGATCGTGCCGGCGAGCGCGCCCGGGCCGTGGGCGCCGCTGCCGCCGCCGCGCACCACCCGCACCGAGCCCAGCCGCCGCGGATCGAAAGCCGGCCAGGCCACCCAGCCGCCGAACGGGTCCGCCTGCGGCACGCCATCGAGCACCAGCAAGGCGCGGCTGGAGGCATTGCCGCCGAGCGCACGCAGCGTCGCGCCCTGGCTCGTCGGGTTGGCGGAGCGCGCGTCGGAGCGGCGGAAGAGCTGGAAGCCGGGGACGTCGCGCAGCACGTCCTCCAGCCGGTGGCTCGCCGAATTGGCCAGCCGCTCGCGGCCGATCTCGACGACGTCGAACACGGCCTCGCCCGGCGCTGCGCGCAGGCCCTGGCCGGTGACCATGATCGGCGGCTCCGCCTCAGGCTGGGCAAGCGCCGGCGCCGGGAGCGCGAGCGCGAAAAGGAGCGGTGAGGAGAGCATCGGCGGCGGCTTAGCGGCATCGGCCGTTCGGCACTACCCGCCGGGCGCCACCGCCGATTCCATCCGCCGCGCGAACGCCGGCTGGCGGCGTTCGGCGGAGGAAGTGGTTTGGCTTCGCGACGGCGGCTTGTGAGCCGCCCGCAGGCTTAGCGGCCGCGGCCGCCGGCGCGGCGCCTGGAACGCTCGCCGCCCCAGGGCGTCGCCTTCGCGATCGCACGGCGCGGACGGCGCTGCGCCTGCCGCGGCTCGCGCTCTTCGGGGATCACCACCGGAGACGCGGCGCGCTGGCGGCGGATCTTCTCCGCCTCGCCGAGGAAGTTGGCCGGGAGCGGCGTCACCGTCACCTTCTGGCGGGTGAGCTTCTCTATGCCGCGCAGATAGGCGCGCTCATCCTCGGCGCAGAAGGCGACCGCGATGCCCGATGCGCCGGCGCGCGCGGTGCGGCCGATGCGGTGGACATATTGCTCGGGGACGTTCGGCAGGTCGAAGTTGACGACGTGGCTGACGCCCGAGACGTCGATGCCGCGCGCGGCGATGTCGGTCGCGATCAGGATCTTGACCTTGCCGGCCTTGAAGTCGGCCAGAGCGCGCTCGCGCTGCGGCTGGCTCTTGTTGCCGTGGATCGCGTTGGCGGGGATGGCAGACGCGGCGAGCTGCTTCACGATCCGGTCCGCGCCATGCTTGGTGCGGCTGAAGATGAGCACCCGGTCCATCGATCCGCGCTCGCCGAAGCCGACGCGCAGCATCATGGTGAGAAGCGCGGGCTTCTCCGACTGCTGGACGAAGGTGACGAACTGGTCGACCCGCTCGACGGTCGTCGCCGCCGGCGCGACCGACACCTGGGCGGGATCGGTCAGGAAGCGGTCGGCGAGGTCCTTGATCGCCGGCGGCATCGTCGCCGAGAAGAACAAGGTCTGGCGCTTCGCCGGCAGCATCCGGACAATCTTCTTGAGATCATGGATGAAGCCGAGATCGAGCATCTGATCGGCCTCGTCGAGGACGAGGATCTCGACCGAGCGCAGGTCGAGCGCGCCCTGCTCGGCGAGGTCGAGCAGGCGCCCGGGCGTCGCGACGAGGATGTCGACGCCGCGCTGCACGTCCTGACGGTTCTTGTTGACCGAAGTGCCGCCGAAGACGGTGACGACGGACATGTGGCTGAACCGGCTGTAGGCGCGGGCGCTCTCGGCGATCTGCGAGGCGAGCTCGCGCGTCGGGGCGAGGACCAGCATGCGGCAGGACCGCGGCATCGGGCGCTTCTTCGACTGGCTCAGCCGGTCGATCGAGGGCAGCATGAACGCCGCCGTCTTGCCGGTGCCGGTCTGGGCGATGCCGAGCAGGTCTCGGCCGGTGAGGAGAAGCGGGATCGCCTGCTCCTGGATCGGCGTCGAGACGGTATATTCCTTGAGCGCAAGCGCCTGGAGGACGGGCTGCGACAGCCCGAGAGTTTCGAATGACATTGGAATTGGACTCACATCATGTGCGGCAGGCGCGCAGCCAGGATGGCGCACGCACTGCGGCGGGTTCTGGTGACCCGCGTGAAAAGGGAAACCTTGGTATTCACGAAACGGAGCCGGCCCCGGGGGGGCGTTCACGCTGCAATGACGTTTCGCTGAGCCGGATGTGGGCGCAAAAGGTTAAAAAGTCAAGGTTCGCGCGGGCCCCCTGCTTTCCGAGCTGCAGTCGCTTGGCAGGCACGCAGGCGCCCCCTAGACGTGAGCGATGGACGATGTCGACGCGCGCCCCACTGCTCGCCCGCTGGGTCCGTTGCCGCCGCGCCATGTGCGGCACGATCTGCTCGACGAGGAGACGTACGCGGCTTTCCTTTCGCATGTGCTGGCAAGCCGCGCCCGCTTCCAGCCCGGCCAGGTGCAGAGCGGATATCATCCCGCGAAGCGCAACTGTCTCAACCTGCCGTTGCCGGAGTCCGACCCGTGGCACGAGCGGCTACTCGGCCGCATCCTCGCCAGCGATCCGCTCGGAGGGCTTTCGGTGAAGCCGTTCGACATCTGGAAGGCGGAGCTCGAGCTCAGCGCCTATAATGACGGCGCCTTCTTCCGGCCGCACATCGATACGGTGACCGGCCGGCCCGGCCGGGACACCTGCCGGATCGTCAGCGGAGTCTATTATCTGCATGTCGAGCCGAAGCGCTTCGAGGGGGGCGCGCTGCGCTTCTACCGCTTCGGCTCCGGAGGCGGCGAAGACGAGGAGCATGTCGATTTCGCGCCGCAGGCGAACAGCTGCATCTTCTTCCCGTCCTGGGCGCCGCACGAAGTGCGGCCGGTGCGATGCGCATCCGGCCGCTTCGAGGACTCAAGGTTCGCCGTGAACGTCTGGCTTCACGGCAGGCATCGGGAATGAGGCACCTTCAGGTCAGGAGCCGATCGCCTCGAGGGGCGTATCGCTGATCGCGTCTCCGGGGGTGTTCTCCGCGGCTCCGGCGCGAAGCTCGTTCACTTGCGGCGTCACCCAGCCCTTGCGAGCAACCCCCACCGGTCCGCCGG
>DASWMB010000151.1:0-7313 GCA_036399955.1 Allosphingosinicella sp.
GCATGCGGCGTTCCCTGGGCGAACCACGCCATCGAGTCGGGCCTGAACAGCAGGAAGATCGAAGCCGCCGTCAGCGCATGCTGGATCAGCGTGAGGAGGACGAGGTGCCCTGGGAATTCGAAGAGCGTTCCGAGCCCGGCCAGGCCGAACAGGAGACCGAGGCCCGCGAGCACGACATAGATCCACCTTGCGGTGCTGCTCGCCTGGCGCGCCACGAAGTAGATGAGCACGCCGTAGATGGCGAAGATGACGAGCGGGATGCCGATCAGCAGCCCCATGCCGGCGCCTCCCATGCCGGCAATGTCGCTGAACATCGAGGCGGTGAGAAGTAGAGAGAGAAGCCCGAGGCCAATCGAGGCAAGCACAACGCGTTCGAAAAGCACGATGGATTGTGGCCGCATCTGATTCCCCCCTGCAGTTGTACCGACCTTAGACTAGGCCGGTGGCGGTGCAAGCGACTTCGGCGACGCGCTCGAGACGCGCCGCAGCCCGGGCTCCGATTTTGGGTTTGCGGGCGCGGAGGGGCGCGCCTAGCCTTCGGGGCTCACCGCAAGGAGGCTGCGATGCGCGCGTTCTCGATCCTGCTTCTCTCGGGCGCCCTGTTCGCCGCGGCGCCCGGTGCCGCCAAGCCGTCCGTCGAGACGGAGCAGCCGGGCGATCCCGCGGGGGAGGAGGAGCTGCTCGTCCAGCTCCGCGCGGCCGTCGGCGCGATGCGCGAGGAGATGTTCCGCCCCGGGCCTTTGGTCGAGGGCTGGAACGTCGGCGGCGCCGACCCTGATGCGGAGCTGCGCGCGGCGGGAGCGGACCGGCACGCTTATCTGCTCGAGGCGGAGGACGGCGAGCGGTCGGTCGTCCTCCTCAGCGACCGCCGAATCGCCGATTTCGCGCCGGCCGGCTGGCAGGTGGTCGACAGCTACGGATCCGCGGCCGACGCGGTCGAGCGCCCGTTCGTCCACTTCTCGTACCTCAGCCCGCGCTACGTCATCGCCACGCGGGCGAACGGCTTCCGCCGCGACGATATCGACTGTACCGACCGCATCGCCCATGCCCTGCTCTACGAGCTGCCCGGCGAGACGATGACCGAGGAGGACGAGCATGCGCAGATGGCGTTCCGCCTCGGCCTGCTGGCGATCGAGGGCGTCACCGCCTGCACGCGCTACACCGGCAACCGCGCCGAGGGGTGGAGCGCCCGGCCGCTGCTACCCGACGGGCGCAGCCTTCCGGCGCTGGAGCTGCCCGCCGAGCGGCTGAGGATCGTGCCGCTGGCGCCGGTCGACGAGCTGATGCGGCGCCCGCCCGGTGAGACCTCCTAGGCGGCGCTCGGCGCGGGCTCGGGGCCGCGGCGCATCGGCTGCACCTCCCAGCGGGCGAGCGAGCGCCACAGCCACTCGAACGGCCCGTAGCGGAAGCGCTCGAGCCAGGGCTTCGACCAGAGCAGCATCAGCCCCCACATGGCGAGGACGACGAGCCAGAGCTCGGCGCGGCTGAGCGCGCCGTAGAGGCCGAAGCCCCAGCCGTAGAAGAGGCCGGTCATCAGGATCGAGGTGCCGAGATAATTGGTGAAGGCGGCGCGGCCCGCGGCGGCGATGCGGTCGACGAGCGCGCCGCCGCGCCCGGTGAGGAGGATGACCAGCGCGGCGATGGCGATCACCATCAGCGGCCGGAACGGGACGGTGCCCGCCATCACCGTCGCCAGCATCAGCGGCAGGTCGAAGCCGCCGCGATAGACGATCCAGCCGAGCAGCGCATAAGCCGGGATGCCGATTCCGAAGCCGATCCAGGCGGCGCGGCGGTAGCGCTCGTCGGCCCATTCGCCGCGCAGGAAGCCGTTCCTCAGCGCGGCCATTCCGAACAGGAAGTAAGCGAGCGTCTCCCACCCGAACATCAGCGTGCTGACGAAGGGGTCGAGCGGCTCCTCCAGCCGCGCTCCGATCACGGCATCATAGGGGCCGGTGAAAAGAGCGAGCTTCTGCGAGAGCGCCTCGCCGGCGGGAACGCCGAGCTGCGCCTGCAGGCCCTGCCACTGGGTGAGGACCTCGCCCGGCGCGCCCGGCAAAGCGGCCTGCGACTGAAGATAGTAGGTGCTCCCGGCGAGGCCCGAGAAGACGATCGTCTGGACGACGAGCAGGGCGACGCCCCAGCGGACCAGCGCCTTCGTCGAGAGGCGGTGGAAGAGATAGGCGATCATCCCGACCTGGGCGTAGCCGGCGAGGATGTCGCCGAACCAGATGAAGAAGAAATGGATGAGGCCGAAGGCGAGCAGCCACAGCATCCGGCGGAAATGGATCGATGCGCCCGAGCGGCCCGCCGCCTCCGCCCGCTCGATCACGAGCAGCATCGAGGCGCCGAACAGGAAGGAGAAGAGCCCGCGCATCTTGCCGTCGACGAACACGAAATTGAACGCCCAGGACGCCATGTCGGCCGGCCCTTCGGCACCATAGGCGAGCGGGTTCATATAGGCCTGGAAGGGCATGGCGAAGGCGACGATGTTCATCGCGAGGATGCCCATCACCGCGATGCCGCGGACGATGTCGAGCGATGCGATGCGTGGCGGCGGCAGGGTCGCTGCGGTCATATCGATGCCCCTCCCCGGGCGCGCGGAGACTGACAGCATCGCCGCCGCGCTTCAACCGCCCGCCGCTCGCCCTCCTGCTACCGCACGGCGAGGCAAATTTTCGCAGCCGCTGCGCAGTCGCTTGCCATGGCGACAGCGTGCGCGTACCTGCTACACCTGTAGCATCAGTCGGAGAAATCGAATGCTCGATCCTGACACGTCGTTCCGGAGACCGGCCCGACTGGCGCTGTGGACGGCGGCGCTCTTTCTTGTGGGCTGCGCAGGCGGTCCGGCGCCCGACGCTCCGCCTCCCGTTGCTGCGTCCGCGGCGCCTGCGGCGGCGCCACTGCAGGGTCCGGTCGTTCCGCTGGTCGATTACCATGTTCACATCAACAGCTTGATGTACGCGCAGACGAACTTCCCTCCGATACTTCCGACGGTCGAGGTGCCGGCGGACATCGGGCGGCTCCTGGATCAGCTCGGCGCGAACTGGAACTCGAAAGCGGGCCTTGCGCCGCTGTTCACCGAGGACAGCATCATGATCCGGCCGGACGTGCGCAACTGGATCCGTGGCCGCGATCCTGTCGCCGAACAGTGGAGCCGGATGTACACGTCCGCTTTCTCGCTGACCCCGGTCGCCTATCGCGGCGAGGGCTCCACCGCTTACGTCGCCGCCTACGTCACGCGCGGCGATGCGCCCGCACTGCGCCATTCCGGCGCCGTGCTCCTGACGCTCAGGAAAGAGCGCGACGGCGCCTGGCGGGTGGCCGCCAAGACGCTCGGCGGCGGGCAGCCGCGGCTGCAGGAACCGGTGACGGCGGAGCAGATGATCGCGGAGCTGGACGCGGCCGGCATTCGGCGCGCGCACATCCTCTCGGCCGCCTTCGTGTTCGGAAGCGCGCTCGGCACCGCACCCGATGAGCGCGCACGGGTCCGCGAGGAGAATGAGTGGAACGCGGTGCAGGCCGCTCGCTACCCCGATCGCCTGATCGCCTTCTGCAGCTTCAATCCCCTGCGCCCCTATGCTCTCGAGGAAGTCGAGGCCTGCGCGGCGAATCCGGCCATCGCGGGCCTCAAGTTCCACTTCAGCGACTCGGGGTGAACCTTCGAAATCCCGAGCATCTCGCAAGGGTGCGCGAGGTCTTCGGCCTCGCCAACCGGCACCGCCTCGCGATCACCGCGCACATCGCCACGACCGAGCGGGACTACGACCCGCGGGCGACGGCAACGATCTTCCTGGAACAGCTGCTGCCGGCCGCGGCCGACGTGCCGGTGCAGATCGCGCACATGACGGGCGATTCCGGCTTCTCCGAGACGAAGGAGGAAATCTCCTTCGGGGTCTTCGCCGACGCGATCGTGGCCGGCGATCCGCGGACCCGCAATCTCTATTTCGACGCGTCGGGTGTCGTCCAGGCCAATCGGCCGCAACCGCAGTCCGCGCTCGAGCGGGTGGCAAGGCGCATGCGGCAGGTTGGGCTGACCAGGATCTTGTGGGCATCGGATCGGCACGCCCCGAACAATCAGGCTCCGGCGGATGCGTGGAAGACCTTCCTCGAGCGGCTCCCACTGACAGAGGCCGAGTTCAGGGACATCGCGGACAATGAGGTTCGCTATCCGCGCCGAGGGCCTGGCATGTGACGGGCGGGAGCGGTTACTAGATAACGGACTCAGCGTCCGCCGGCGAAGCCGATCCGCGGCATTTCGCCCCAGGCGTGCTGGGCGGTGAGATACTGCCACATGCCCCAGACCCGCCACAGATTGTGGAGCTGCCGGTAGCCGAAATTCTCGAGCACGGCGGCGGAGCCGAGCTTCGCGAGATCGCTGACGTGCGGGTAGGGCCGAAGCTGGAATTCGGCGAGGATCAGCGAGGCGATGCTGGTGAAGGTGCCCAGGCCGAAGACGATCGCGGCGTAGCCGATCAGATATTCGTAGGAGAGCAGCCCGACATACCAGAAAAGCGGAATGGTGAGGTAGCCGATCACCTCGAGCAGCGGGCTGACGATGTCCATCACCAGGATATGGCCGAACCCCAGCATTCCGATGCGCCCGTAGCGCGGGTTGAGCGCCATCTTCAGGTTCGAGAAGAAGCATTCGAGCGCGCCGTTCTGCCAGCGCGCCCGCTGGCGCGCGAGCACGCGCAGGCTCTCCGGCACCTCGGTCCAGCACATCGGCTCTGGAACGAAGCCGATCCGGTATTCGCGGCCGCTCTCGATCATGTGCGCGTGGAGGCGGATGACGATGTCGAGGTCTTCGCCGAGCGAGCCCTGGGTATAGCCGCCGATCTCCATCACCACGTCGCGGCGAAAGAGGCCGAAGGCGCCGGAGATGATCATCAGCGCATTGATGCGGCTCCAGGCCAGCCGGCTCATCACGAACGAGCGAAGATACTCGAGGATCTGCACCCGGGGCAGGAACCTGTCCGTCACCCGCAGCTCCCGCACCCGGCCGTCGCGGACGTCGAGGCCGTTGGCGATGCGCAAGGTCCCGCCGACCGCGATCGTCCGGTCGGGCTCGTCGAGGAAGGGCACGACCGCGCGCATGAGCGCGTCGGGTTCCAGGATCGTGTCGCCGTCGACGACGCAGAACAGGGCCGCGTGCGAGAGGCTGATGGCGGCGTTCTGGGCGTCGGCCTTGCCGCCATTCTCCTTGTCGATCACCCATAAATGTTCGGCGACGAGCGAGCGGTAGATGGCGCGGGCCGGGCGGTGCGGGAGGAGCAGAGCGAGCGGCTGCTGGACCTTCACCAGCTTGAACTCGTCGCGCAGACGCTCGAGCGTCGAGTCGGTGGAGCCGTCGTTGACGATGATGACGTCATAGTGCGGGTAGCGCAGCGAGAGCATCGAATGCGCGCTGGCGATGATCGTGACCTCCTCGTTGAACGCCGGTGCGATGACGCTGATCGACGGCGCGATCCGGCCGTAGCGCTCGCGGATCAGGGCCGGGTCGACCACCGGCGGCCGCGCCCGGATCGCGCCGGCGGCGGCGGCGAGCTGGACGATGTGCAGCAGGTTCTGCAGCAGCGCCGAGACGATGATGATCACAGTGACGGCCTGCGCGAGCCCGATCCACGCTGCGGCGTCGCCGGAACCCCAGAACATTATCCGTTCGACGCCCCGAAGATGGGCCGGTCGAGGGCGGGCGCCCTGGCGACGCCGGGAGCGCCGCCGGCCGGGGCGCCGTCGGCGAGGTGGACCAGCGAACGGGCGGCGCTGGCCTGGACGAGAGGGTCTCGGTCGCCGAGCACTCGGCGAAGCGCGGGCCTGAGGCCGGTATCGCCGAGCTGCGAGGCGGCTTCGGCGGCTTCGCGCCGGACGCTGGGATAGGGGCTCTCGATCAGGCGCGCGATGAGCGGCCCCGCGTCGGGATGCGGCCGCTCGGCGAGCAGCCGGGCCGAGGCCGCCGCGACCGACGGGGAGGGGTCGGCCGCCATGTCGGGCAGGAGCGCGCGATGGTCCGCCTCGCTGACGCCGGTGAGCGCGACGAAGGCGGAGATCCGCACACGCGGCTCGATAGAGGGGTCGCTCGCGATCGCGCGGACCTCGTCGCCGTGCGCCGCGAGCAGCGCGTCGAACAGATAGGTCAGGCGCGACGAGCGCCGCGCCGCCGGGCCGATCCTTGCGACGAGCTCCCGCACGTCGTCGACCTCGCCCCGCTGGGCGAGGCTGATCGCGGCGGCGATACGCACGGCCGGCGAGCGATCGCTCAGCGCGTGCTGCAATGTGGGGATCGAGCGCTCGCTGCCGAGCACGCCGAGCAGCTCGCAATAGAGCGTCCGTTTCGCCTCGTCCGCGCGCGCGATCCGCTCGGCGATGAAACGGGCGACGCGCCGCCGCGCCAGAGCCTCCTCGAAGGCCTCGCGCTCCGCGCGCGTGAACAGGGGCAGCAGGCGCGAGGCGATCTGGATCAAGGCGGCGGGTTCGGCCTGGCGCAGACCGTCGACGAGCCGGCGCGGGTCGCCTGCCATCCGGAAGCGGGTCATCGCGGCGAGGATGCCCTGACGCTGCCGGGCGCGACGCTCGGCGTGCAGCAGCTTCGCCGCGCGCACGCCGAGCAGGCACAGCCACATGGCGATGCCTGCGCAGAAGAACAGCGCCGCCACGAACAGCATGTAGCCGAGCATCGGGAGAAGCCGCGCCGGTCGCTTCAGGCCGCCGCCCGGCTTTCGGCCGTTCGAGGCCTCCCGGCGGCGAACAAATCCCCTGCTGCGATCGAATAAGGCTGTTTACGCATGGTACAAACTCCCAGGCTAAAGGTAACGCGGCGCCTGACCCGCGGGTTTCATCCGGCGGCGTCCGCGCGAAAGAGTTGGATTGGCCGGCGAACGGGGCTAAGTGCCTGATCCGTCGATGAGAGTGGCGTAACATGGCATCGAACGCAGCTAGTCTCCGCCTCGCCGCCGCATTGGCCGCCGCGCTCCTCGCCGCGCCCGCCGTTTCCCAGCCGACGGCCGACCTCTACGGCGAGGGCGTCGCCGCCCGCCATGCCGGCGATCCCGCCCGCGCCGCCGATCTGCTCGCCCGCGTCGCCGCCGCCGAGCCGGACAACAGCGATGCGCATTTGCAGCTCGGCCTCGCCCTGCTCGCCCTCGGGCGCCTCGACGAGGCCGAAGCGGCGTTCGGAGAGACGTTGCGCCTCGCTCCCGATTATTCCGACGCGCGGCTCGGCCTTGCCCGCGTGGCGCAGCGCCGCGGCGACCGGCGCGCCGCCCTCGCGGCGTTGGAGCCGCTCGGCCCGGCCCACCCCGAAGCCGCGGAGCTGC
>DASWMB010000152.1:0-2917 GCA_036399955.1 Allosphingosinicella sp.
CCCCTTCCTTCGCGGCAGCCGCGAGCGCGCGCTCGCCGACATGAACAGCGTCGCGATCAGCCGCACCCAGGCGATGAACCTGTTCGGCAGCATCGACGTGGTCGGCCGCACGATCGACGGCTTCAGGCGCGGCGAGCCCTACAGCTTGAGGGTCAGCGGCGTGTTCGAGGACCTGCCGCGCAACAGCCACATGTATTTTTCGATGGTGCGGCGGGTCACCGAGGAGGAAATGGAGGAGTGCGGCTGGACCTGCATCAACGGCAACGTCTACCTGAAGCTGCGGCCGGGCGCGGACGCCGAGGCGATCAACAGCCGCCTCCAGGACTGGGAGCGGCGGCACATCCCCGCCCGCAACGTTGCCGGTCAGCGCGTCAGCGAAGGCGATCTTTTCGACTGGCGGCTGGTCAACGTCCGCGACGTGCATCTCAGCGGCGCGGAAGGGGAAGCCGAGCGGCCGGGCAACGACACGCGCACGATCGTCACCTTCACGATCGTCGCGCTCCTCATCCTCGGCATGGCGGCGGTCAATTTCATCAACCTTGCCACCGCGCGCGCCGGCCAGCGCGCCCGCGAGGTCGCGCTTCGCAAAGTCCTCGGCGCGCACCGGCGGCAGCTTGTGGCGCAGTTCCTGAGCGAATCCCTCCTCATCACGGGCGCGGCGATGCTGATCGCGCTCGCCATTCTGGAGCTGGGCCTCCCCTATCTCGCCGCTTTCCTGAACATCGAACTCGAAGCCGTCTATCTCGGCGCCGGCGGCATCCTCGTCCCGGTGCTGCTGCTCTGGGGCGTCGTCGGCCTCGCCGGCGGCGTTTATCCCGCCTTCTACCTCTCGCGCTACGAGCCGGGCCTAGTCTTGAAGGCGAACAAGTCGGCGGCCGAGCCGCGCGGCACCGGGCGGCTCCGGACGGCGCTCGTCGTCGCCCAGTTCGCGGTCTCGATCGGCCTCATCGTCTGCACGATCATCGTCTATGCCCAGACCACCTATGCGGCGAGCACCGATCTCGGCTTCCGCCGCGAGGGGCTGATCCAGGTCGCCGGCGGCAACCGGGCGCAGGTGATCCCCGCGCGCGAGGAGCTGATGCGGCGCATCGCCGCCATCGACGGCGTCGAGGGCGTCACCGCAGGCAACATCTTCGTCGCGACCGGGCAGACGCTGAACACCGACGTCCAGATCCCCGGCCGCACCTCGCTGCCGCTGATCGGCTTCTACAGCGTCGAGCCCGCCTTCTTCGAGACGCTCGGCATCCGCGTGCTGGCGGGGCGGCCGCTCTCCCGCGCCTATGCGAACGACAGCGCCTGGACTCCGTATGAGCCGGAGGAGGCGGTGGAGCCGGCGCAGCGGGCGATTGCGGCGCGGGGCATCAACATCGTCGTCAACGAGAATGCGGCGCGGCGGATGGGCTATACCGATCCGGCTTCGGCGGTGGGGAAGACGATCCGGGTCAACATGTATGACGAGGAGATCGGCCTGACACCCGCGACCATCGTCGGGGTCGTCGCGGACAGCCGCTTCCGCTCGCTGCGCGAGCCGATCGAGCCGATCATGTTCTTCGACCGCGGCATCTACAGCCGGATCATCGTGCGCTACGATTCGGCGCAGCCGGAACGGGTGCGGCAGGAGATCGGCCGTGTCTGGCGCGAGATGTTCCCCGATTCCCCGTTCGAAGGCGAGTTCGCCGACGAGCAGCTCGCGGAGCTCTATGCGACCGAGGCGGCGCGGGGGCAGACCTTCGCCGGCTTCGCGCTGCTGGCGGTGGTGATCGCCTGCCTGGGGCTGTTCGGCCTCGCCGCGTTCACGGCCGAGCGGCGCACGAAGGAGATCGGCATCCGCAAGGTGTTCGGCGCCCGAAGCCGCGACATCGTGAGGCTGCTCGCCTGGCAGTTCTCCAAGCCCGTCATCCTCGCCAACATCATCGCCTGGCCGGTCGCCTGGTGGGTGATGCGCGATTGGCTCAACAGCTTCGACGCCCGCATCACGCTCGGCCCGGGGCCGTTCCTGCTGGCAGGGCTCATTGCACTCGTCATCGCCGTCGGCACGATCGTCGGCCATGCGCTCAGGGTCTCGCGGACCAACCCGATCCACGCGCTGCGCTACGAGTAGGTCCGAAACGGCGCTTCTGGCGCTGGCGGGGCCCGCCGGCCTCATGCTAGCCCTCGCTCCGCCGGGGGGCGCGGCGATGGAACGGGGGCGGGCCGGGGATGTGGCGCAATTATCTGACGGTGGGGCTGCGGGCGCTCGCCCGCAACCGCACCTTCGCGTTCATCAACATCGTCGGCCTGGCGCTGGGGCTCGCCGCCTGCCTCCTGCTCCTCGTCTATGTGCGCTACGAGACGAGCTACGACGCCTGGCTGCCGGACCGCGAACGCGTCTTCCAGGTGCAGACGATCAGCCTCGACCCGGACGAGAGCGAGTCCCCGCTCGACCAGTATACGCAAGGCGTGCTCGCCGCGAGCTGGGCGCGCGAGTTTCCGGAGATCGAGGCGATCGCGCGCGTCGACGAGGTGAACCCGGTCTTCCTGCGGCAAGGATCGGAGCCGAGCTATGCGCCGATGCACGTCACCGAGGAGAATTTCCTGCGGATCGTGCGCCTGCCGTTCCTGCGCGGCGATCCGGCGACGGCGCTGCGCAGCCTCGATGCGATGATCCTCAGCCGCAGCGAGGCGATGAACCGCTTCGGGAGCCTCGACATCGTCGGGCAGACCGTCACGGCCGTCCGCCGCGGCGAGCAGTACAATTTGCGCGTCACCGGCGTGTTCGAGGATCTGCCGAGGAACAGCCACATGCCGTTCCGGATCGTCGGCCGGCTCGCCGAGGCGGATCGGGAGGAATGCGGCTGGGGCTGCATAGCCAGCTTCGTCTATCTGAAGCTGCGCCCCGGCGCCGACCCGGAGCGGATCGCGCGGCGGCTGCCCGAGT
>DASWMB010000153.1:0-3391 GCA_036399955.1 Allosphingosinicella sp.
GGGGAGGAGATCGGGCTGCGCCTGTTCGTCGGCCGCCGCTCGGCGAGCGTGTCGTCCTCGGACCTCTCCGACGAAGCGCTCGCCGCTTTGGTCGATCGCGCCGCCGCTCTCGTCGAGGCCGCGCGCAAGGCCGGGGCGGACGCCGCCGACGCGATCTACTCCGCCGACGCGTCGACCGGGATCCAGGTGCGGCTCGGCGAGCTCGAGGACGTGGTCCGCTCGGAAGGCGAGGAGATCGGCCTCCGCTTCTTCGTCGGCCGCCGCTCGGCGAGCGTCTCCTCGTCCGACTTGTCGGACGAGGCCATGGCGGCATTGGTCGAGCGCGCCGCGGCGATGGCGCGCGAGGCGCCGGAGGACCCCTATTCCGGGCTCGCGCCCGAGGAGCGGCTGTTGCGCGGCAGCGGCGTCGATGTCGACGGCGACGACGGCGCCGATCCCTCGCCGCCCGAGCTCAAGCGGCTGGCGCTGGCGATCGAGGATGCGGCGCGGAGCGTCGCCGGGGTGACGAACAGCGAAGGCGCGGGCGCAAGCGCGGGGCGAAGCGTGGTCGCGCTCGCCACCAGCCACGGCTTCTGCCGCGGCTACGGAACGACCGGCTATAACGGCATGGCCAGCGTCATCGCCGGGACGGGCGGCGGGATGCAGCGCGACTATGCCTATCACAGCGTCCGCCACTTCGCCGATCTGGAGGCACCGGACGCGATCGGCCGCCGCGCGGGCGAGCGGGCGGTGGCGCGTCTCAACCCAGGCAAGCTCTCGAGCGGCCCGATGACGGTGGTGTTCGATCCGCGCGTCGGGGGGAGCCTCGTCAGCCACCTCACCGGCGCGATGACCGGCACCGCGATCACGCGCAGGACCAGCTTCCTGATCGGCCGCGACGGCGAGGCGATCTTCGGCCCCGGGGTCACCATCCGCGACGACCCGCACCGGCCTCGCGGCCTCGGCTCGAAGCCGTTCGACGGGGAGGGGCTGCCGACGCGGCCGACCGACCTCGTGGCGGGCGGGGTGCTCGGCGGCTGGCTGCTCGACAGCGCCTCGGCGCGCCAGCTCGGGCTCGAGCCCACCGGCCATGCCACCCGCGCCTCGGGCGCGCCGGGCGTGGGCACGACCAACGTGCAGCTGGAGCCGGGGCCGCTCTCGCCCGCCGAGCTGATCGCGGACGTGAAGCGCGGTCTCTACGTCACCGAGCTGATCGGCCAGGGTGTCAATCCGGTGACCGGCGACTATAGCCGCGGCGCCTCCGGCTTCATCATCGAGGACGGCGGGATCGGAACGCCCGTCGCCGAGATCACGATCGCCGGCAGCCTCCTCGACATGTTCCGCGAGCTGACCCCGGCGAGCGACCTGGAGCATCGGCGGACCGTGAACGTTCCGACATTGCGCATCGAAGGGATGATGGTCGCCGGTGCTTGAGGAGGTCGCGAGGATTGCCGGGGAGGCTGGGCGGATCGCCGCCGGCCGCTACGGCACGGCGTTCGGCCGCTGGGAGAAGAAGCCCGGCGAGATCGTCTGCGAGATCGACCTCGAGGTGGATGCGTTCCTCCGGGAGCGCCTCGGCAGTCTCGATCCGGAGGCGGGCTGGCTCTCGGAAGAGACGCTCGACGCCTCCGACCGCTACGAGCGGCGGCGGACCTGGGTGGTCGATCCGATCGACGGCACGCGCGACTATGTGCGCGGACGGCCGGGCTGGTCGGTTTCGGTGGCGCTGGTCGAGGATCGGGCGCCGGTGATCGGCGTCCTCTCGGCCCCGCTCCGCGGCGAGCTGTGGACGGCGACACGCGGCGGCGGCGCGTTCCGCAACGGCGAGCGGCTGCGGGCGAGCGGCCGCACCGAGCTCCCCGGCGCGCGCGTCCCGGCCGAGCAGCTGCCGGCGGCCGATGCCGATCTTGCGATGGTGGCGAAGCCGAATTCGATCGCGCTCCGGATCGCGCTGGTCGCGGCCGGCGAGGCGGATCTCGTCGCGACGCTCAAATGGGGCTTCGAGTGGGACATCGCCGCCGCCGCCCTCATCGCGGAGGAAGCGGGCGCGCGGGTGACGGGGGCGCTCGGCCAGCCGCTCACCTTCACCACGGCGAGCGGCGCCGCCTTCGGGGTGCTCGCGGCGGCGCCAGGCATCCATGCGGCAGCGGTGGAGCGGCTGCGCGAGCGGGCGCTGGAGGTGGTCGGCTAAACAGGCTAGCATCGCCGCCGGAGGCGGAAGATGGCTGAGCATCGGACTGGCTGGCTCGCCGCGGCGCTGGCGCTGGCGTTCGCCGGCAGCGGACCCGCCGCGTCGCAGGACGCGCCCGCGCCCGCGGCGGAGCCGGTCGCCGAGACCGTCGGCCTCGACGTAAACCGGTCCGAGCGAATGACGGTGCCGGTGCGGATCGGCGGCGGCGGCCCCTATCGCTTCATCGTCGATACCGGCTCCGAGCGGACCGTGGTCTCGCGGGAGCTCGCCCAGCGGCTGCGCCTGGGCGCCGGCCTGCCGGTCCGGATGCACAGCATGACCGAGGTGAGCGACGTCGCGACCGCGCTCGTGCCGGCGCTGCGGGTCGGGCGGCGGACGCTGAGCAACATCCAAGCGCCGACGCTCGGCCAGCAGACGCTCGGCGCCGACGGCCTGCTCGGCGTCGACAGCCTCGCCTCGCAGCGGGTCGATCTCGATTTCCGCCTGAACCAGATGACGGTGACCCGCTCGCGCGCGCCCGATCGGCGCTGGGAGGGCGACACGATAACGGTGACGGCGCGGAGCCGCTTCGGGCGGCTGATCCTGGTCGACGCCTCGTTCGACGGCGAGCGCGTCTTCGTGATCCTCGATACGGGAGCGCAGGTCAGCATCGCCAACGAGGCGCTGCGGCGGCGGCTGCAGCGGCGCGGCCGGCTGGGGCCGCTGACGCCGATCGAGGTGGTGAGCGTGACCGGCGGGCGCATGATGCTCGACTACGGGACGGCGCGGCGGGTCCGGATCGGCGGGCTCGAGATCAGCGACCTCCCGGTCGGATTCGCCGACGTGGCGCCGTTCCGCAAGCTCGAGCTGCTGGACCGGCCCGCCATCCTTCTCGGCATGGACGCCCTACAGCTGTTCGAGCGCGTCTCGATGGATTTCGCGACGCGCGAGGTGCGCCTGCAGCTGCGCCGTCTCTAGGCGATCCGCGGCACGCGCAGGCGTGGGATGTCGATGGCGGGGCAGCGGTCCATCACGACCTTGAGCCCGGCCGCTTCGGCGCGGGCCGCGGCCTCCTCGTTGACGACGCCGATCTGGAGCCAGACCGACTTGGCGCCCGCCGCGATCGCCTCGTCCACCGCCTCGCCGGCGGCGATCGGGCGGCGGAAGATGTCGACCATGTCGATTGGCTCGCCGATCTGGGAAAGATCGCGCCAGACATATTCGCCGTGGACGTGCTCTCCG
>DASWMB010000154.1:0-12499 GCA_036399955.1 Allosphingosinicella sp.
CGAATGGATCCTGGCGCTGGCGCTGGAGCGCAAATTCTCGAAGGACCAGATCCTCGAGCTGTATCTCAACAAGGTCTATTACGGCGGCGGCGCGTACGGCATCGACGCGGCGAGCCGCCTGTTCTTCGGTCATTCGGCGAACCGGCTGACGCTGTCGGAGGCGGCGATCATCGCCGGCCTCGTCAAGGCGCCGTCCAACTATTCGCCGACGGCGGACGCCGAGGCCGCCCGCTCCCGCGCCGGCGTGGTGATCGGCCTGATGCGCGAGAACGAGACGATCACGGCGGCGCAGGCTGCCTCGGCCGATCCCCGCTCGGTGCGTCTCGTCGCCAATCCCGAGCGGCAGGACATCGCCCGCTACTTCACCGACTGGGCGCTGCCCCAGCTCGACATGCTGATCGACGAGACGGTGCAGCCGCTCGACGTCTGGACCACGCTCGACCCGAACCTGCAGCGCGCCGCCCACAATGCGGTCAACGCCAACGCGCCCGGCGCCGCCCAGGGCGCCCTCGTCTCGCTCGACCGCGACGGGGCCGTGAGGGCGATGATCGGCGGACGCGACTATGTCCGCTCCAACTACAACCGGGCGACTCAGGCGACGCGGCAGCCCGGGTCGGCGTTCAAGCTGTTCGTCTATCTGACCGCGCTGGAATCCGGTTACCGGCCCGACTCGACCGTGCAGGACGCGCCGCTGACGATCGCCGGCTGGAGCCCGCGCAACGACAGCGGCCGCTATTCGGGTGCGGTGAACCTGCGGCAGGCGCTCGCTTTCTCGCTCAACACCGTCGCCGTGAGGCTGGCGCAGGACGTCGGCACCAGCGCCGTCGCCGACATGGCGCAGCGGTTCGGGATCACGACGCGGATCAACACCAACCCGTCGATGGCGCTCGGCACCTCCGACGTCAGGCTGATCGACCTGACGCGGGCTTACGCATCGGTGGCGTCCGGCGGCGTCGCCGTCTCCCCTTACGGGATCAGGCGGGTGACGACGGCGGACGGCACCTTGCTCTACCAGCACCAGAAGGACGACGACCGGGTGCTGGTCGCGCCCTGGGTGGCGGCGCAGATGACCGACCTCCTCCAGGCCGTCGTCCTGAACGGCAGCGGCCGCAACGCCAATCTCGGCCGGCCGACCGCAGGCAAGACCGGCACGACGAGCTCGAACAAGGACGGCTGGTTCGTCGGCTTCTCGAGCGGGATCACGACCGGGGTCTGGATGGGCCGGGACGATTCGCGGCCGGTCGCGGGCCTCGCCGGCGGCCGTGCGCCGGCCCAGGCCTTCCACGACTATATGGTCCGCGCCGTCGCCAACCGCCCGGCCGAGAACCTCGTCACCAACGCACCGGCGCCGGACTGGCAGCAGGAGCCGGGCAACGAGCAATGGGCGCCCGCCCTCCCCAATGAGGAGCCCCTGGTCGACGAGGACGGCCAGCCGTTCGAGCCGGCCCAGCCGCTGCCGACGCCCGTTCCGGGTCCGAAGCCGGACGATGCCGACCGGCCGCGCGCGCCGGAGGACGAGGAGGATCGCCTCGACCGGCAATGGCTCGACCGCGCTCTCGGCCGCCGTCCGCCTCCGCCCGAGCGTACGCCGCCGCCGCGCCCGCGGCGGGACGAGGAGGACAAACCCGAAGAAACGCTCTAGCGCGCGCCGATCCGGTGGAGCGCCGCGCCCTCGCGCCGCAGCCACAGCCGCGCCGGGCGCGGATCTTCGCCGAGGATCTCGGCGACGAGCGCGTGGAACGCGGGGCCGTGGTCCATGTGGACGAGATGGGCGACTTCGTGCGCGACGGTCGCGCGGCGGACGAATTCCGGCGCCAGGATCAGCCGCCAGCTGTAGCGGATCGCGCCCGAGGAGGAGCAGCTCCCCCAGCGCGACATCGGATCGCCGACGGCGACGCGGGCGACGCTGCGCCCCGCGCGGGCCGCGTAGAGGCGGGTCTCCTCAGAGAGGACGTCGCGGGCGTGGCCCTTCAGCCAGCGCAGGATGCGCGGCTCCAGCCCTTCGGCCGGCCCGCCGACGAGCAGCTTGCCGTTGCCCGGGACGACGCGGCGCGGCCGCTTCGGGTCCCAGTCGACCAGGTGCGGCTGCCCGTAGAGCGGCAAGGTCGCGCCGGCGACGATCGCCGTCGCCGGCGCGACGTCGGCGAGCGCGGCGTCGATCCACTGCCGCTGGCCCGCCGCCCAGTCGAGCGCGCGCCGCTCGGAGCAGCGGCGGGGGACGGTGAGGAGCACCGTGCCGGTGCGCTGGTCGACCCGGAGCCGCATCACCCTGGCGCGCGGGCTCACCTTCAGCGTCAGCGCCGTGCCGCAGGGCAGGCGAAGCTCAGAGCTCACGATCGACCATATGGTGCTCGAGATCGCCGGCCTCGTCCTCCGACACCGTCCACCCGCGCACCGACATGCCGGCGCGGTGCACCGATTCGGGGTCGCCGGTGAGCAGAGGGTGCCATTCGGGCAGCGGCTTGCCCTCTGCGCGCAGGCGATAGGCGCAGGTCGTGGGCAGCCATTGGTAGCGCTCGACGGTGGCGGCGGTGAGCCGCACGCAATCGGGCACGAAGGCGCGGCGTGTGCGGTAGCTCGAGCAGCGGCAGGAGGTGCGGTCGAGAAGCTTGCAGGCGACGTTGGTGGGGTGGATTTCGCCGGTCAGCTCGTCCTCGATCTTGTGGAGGCAGCATTTGCCGCAGCCGTCGCACAGCTTCTCCCACTCGCCGCGGCTGAGCGCCTCGAGCGGCTTCTCCCAGAAAGGCGGCTCGGCGGTCACTGCACCCACCGCTCCAGCGCCTCGAGCACGCCCGCCGGGCCCTGGTCGTGCGGCAGGATCGCGATCGGCTGGCCGTCGGGGCCGTAGAGGACGGCCAGGCGGTTGTGATCGACGAGATATTGCGCGGCGCCCGCAGCGGGCTCGCGCGCCTCGAAATAGACGCCGTGCGCGCGCGCGACGTTGCCGATCTCCTGCGGCGAGCCGGTGAGCGCGACGAGGCGTGGGTGGAAGGAGCTTTTGTAATCGGCGAGCACGGCGGGCGTGTCGCGGGCGGGATCGGTGGTGATGAAGATCGGCTGCACCCTTGCGGCGCGCGCCGGATCGCTCTCCTCGAACTGGCGCAAGGCGGCGGTGATCAGCTGCAGGTCGACCGGGCAGACGTCCGGGCAGAAGGTGTAGCCGAAATAGACGATCCGGTACTTGCCCGCGAACTGGTCGCTGCTCACCCGGCGCCCCTCATGGCTGGTGAGCGTGAACGGTCCGCCCATGCGCGCGCCCTGGAGCGGCGGCGGCCCGGGGTCGGCGCGGCAGGCGGCGAGGCCCGCGGCGGCGAGCAGCGAGAGGCAGAGGAGGAGAAGGCGCCGATCGTTCATGGCGCGGCCAGCCTTGCTTTGCTAAGGGGTTGCGATCAAGCCGAATGAGCGGGGTTAAGGTCGTGGACAAGATGAAGCGGCGCGTTCTTTTCGCGGCGGTGCTCGCCGTCACGGCGATGCCGGCGATCGCGCAATTCTCCGACAGCTTCAATTTCCTCAAGGCCGTGCGCAGCCGCGACGGGGCGAAGGTGACGGAGATCGTCTCCAATCCCGGCTCGACCGCGATCAACGCGCGCGACCGCGACAGCGGCGAAGGCGCGCTCCACATCCTCGCGCGCGGCCGCGACATGGGCTGGCTCGGCTATCTGCTGAGCCGCGGCGCCCGGCCCGACCTGCAGGACAATCAGGGCAACACGCCGCTGATCGTCGCCGCGCAGATCGGCTGGGCCGAAGGCGCCGAGGCGCTGCTCTCCCGCCGCGCCAACGTCAATTTGGCGAACAACCGCGGCGAGACGCCGCTGATCCTCGCCGTCCAGCGGCGCGACGCGGCGATGGTGCGGCTGCTGATGAGCCGCGGCGCCGACCCCAATCGCGCCGACAGCGTCGTCGGTCTCACCGCGCTCGATTATGCCCGGCGCGATGCGCGCGCGGCGCCGATCCTGCGCCTGCTCGAGGCGCCGCGCCAGGCGCCGCAGAGCTACGGGCCGCCGCGCTAGGCGCTCAGGCGAACCCGGCGAGGCCGGGATCGAGGTCTCCCACCAGCCGCCGCGCCGCCCGCCGGGCGAAGCGCAGCGTCTCGGACTTGCGCCGCGCCGGAGCGAGCTTGCGCACCGGCGCCTCGCGGACCACGGCGGCATCGTAGCGGTCGGCGACGATCAGCCCGGAAAATTCCGGCCCCAGCGCCCCCGCCTCGAAGTGCGACAGCGGGAACCCGGCCGGGACCGCCCAGAAGAAGCGATCGCAATAATCCAGATAGTCCGGCCATTTGTGGTCGCCGAGCAGGTCGGCGCGTGAGACCTTGATCTCGACGATGGTGAGCATGCCCCTGGCATCGATCGCGACCATGTCGGCGCGGCGGCCGTTGGGGAGCGGCACCTCGCACAAGGCGAGCAGGTCCTGCCGGAAGAACATCCGAGTGACTCCGCGCGCCACGTCCTGCGCGGCGAGCGGCGAATCGGAGAAGCAGGCGGGCGAGTCGCTCAAGGTGGCCATCCGGCCAGTTAGAACGAGTCGCGAACACCGGACAAGCCGGCGAATCGCGTAAAAGGTCAGCGATAGAAGATGTGGTTGCCGACGGCAGCCAGGCGGCGCAGGCGCCAGCCCGGCGAGACGTAGCGCGCGTGGAAGAAGAGCGCGGTCGAAACCGGGCTGTCGGCGACGTCGTCGAGCGCGATATGGGCGATCGCGACGGCGTTGCGCCAGGCGGCGCCGGTGCGGGGCGGGGCTGGGATGCGGCCGCCGCGGACGAAGGAGAACTGGCTGCGCTGGGTGATCACGCCGCACAGCGTCGAGGCGAAGCGTCCGGAGCGGGCGCGGTTGATGATCACCTCGGCGACGGCGAGCTGGCCGGCGAGCGGCTCGCCGTTCGATTCCCAATAGACGGCGCTGGCGAGGCACTCGGCCTGCTGGTCGCGCGGATCGACGCCGGAATAGTCGGCGACGAGCTCGGCGAGCGGGCGATTGCGGTCGATTGCCGGAGTAACGGCGGGAGCGGGAACGGTGACGGCCGGAGCAGGCGTGGAGAAGAGCTCGTCGGCTGCCGGCTGGGCGATCGCCCGCTCGACCACATCCTGAAGGCTCTCGAAACCGGGCGTCACCGCCGCTTCGGTGGCGGCTGCGGCGGCGACGCCGCTGTCCGCACCATGAGCCGGAGCGGCGATCGCCGCGGAGAGGATGAAGGCGAGCGCAGCCCGGCGGGCGGCGCGAACGAAATCGGTCATCAAACTTCTTGCAGATGCGGTCGGCTCACGGGTTGGCGCATCGAATGCGCTCCCGATCGCCGCCCGACTGGCGCGGCCGCAGTTCAGATTTTGAGCGGCCCCCCGCTCGTGAAAAACTCGTGAGGAAGGGCTAGGGGCCGGGCCGGTTAACGGTCAACTAAGGCCGGCCATTTCGTCGGCGAAGCGTTGGACGGACGCGACGTCCAGTTCGATCAGCCACAGATCGGGGTCGATTCGGCGTCGCCGTTCGAGGAACTTTGCGAACTCTTCTTCGTTCGCGGCGGCCCGATTCCCCACTTCCTGCCACGAATAACGGCCGTCCGCGCGAACGACTCGCTCCAGGATCTGCCGGCGCTCGCCGCGCTCGGCGAGGATCACCGTCACCGCGCCCGCATTGGCGTCGCCTTTGGCGAGCACCGCGCCGAAGCCGCCCTCCTGGCCGGCCAGCCGCAGCAGCGCGTTGACGAGCACCGAGCTGCTGAGCCGCGCCTCCATCACCCGGCCGTGTAGCCCGCGGAATAACCGGGGAGCCCCGTGAGCGGGATGTGCGAGCGCATGAAGGTGCCGGTGCCCCGCGCCGCCTCTTCGCCGTCCGCATCGATCAGCCGCGCCTCGCCGACGAAGACGCGGCGCTTGCCGCTCACCCAGCGGCCCTCGGCCGTCACCGTCCCCGCCTTCAGCGGCCGCGTGAAATTGAGGTTGAAGGCGGTGGTGAGGAGGAAGCGGTCCGACACCATCGAGTTGCAGGCGTAGAAGGCGGCATCGTCCATCATCTTGAAATAGAGCGTTCCGTGGGCGGCGGCGGCGGCGTGGAACATCGCCTTCTCGACCTCGAAACGGATCCGGGCCAGGCCCTGCTCGGGGATCTCGATCGACGAGCGGAAGATGCCGTTGATCGGAGCGGCGGCATAGAGCGACTCGAGCGAGCGCAGGTGCGCGGCAGCGCCCGCAAAAGCGGGCGGCTCAGGCCGCATCGCGCGTTTCGACGCCCGCGATCAGCGCGTAGATCGCGTCCTTTGAGCGCGCGCCGCGCAGCTTGGCCAAGGTCTGCCGGTCCCGGAACATGCGACTGACACCGGCCAGCGCCTTCAAATGGTCCGCGCCCGCGTCCGGCGGCGAGAGCAGCAGGACGACCAGATCGACCGGCATGCCGTCGACCGCGTGATAATCGACCGGCGTCGACAGCCGCGCGAAATAGCCGAACACCTTCGGCAGGCCTTCGATCTTGCCGTGGGGGATGGCGACGCCGCTGCCGAAGCCGGTCGAGCCGAGCTTCTCCCGCTCGGCGAGGACCGACGCGATCGCCTTGGCATCGAGGCCGGTGCGCTTCGCCGCGGCGGCGGCGAGCAGCTGGAAAAGGCCCTTCTTGTTCGAGGCCTGGAGCGCCGCATCGACCGCGTCCGCCGCAATCAGTTCGGAAAGATCGTTCATCGTGCACCTGACGGAGGGCGTCCGCCCCCCTGGGAAGATCATGAAACCTGAAGAGTAGCCGCCGGAAACGGCGTCAGCCGCGTGCGGGCTCGGCCCGGCCGATCGTCCCGCCTTGTCGTCGGTAGATCCGTTTCTCGAACTGGTGACGAAGGGCGTCGCCGGTCTCGACCTGGTGCCCGGAAACCCGGATTTCCATCGCACTCTCCACTCTTGCCGCGCGATTAGGCGCCGTCGCGGCTCTCCGTCAACCGATGCCATATGGGATCGGCGAGGCCGCTCAGGAAGGCGGCATGGCGAAGGAGCTCCTCCTCGCTCGGGGCATGCGGGCGCGGCGGCCGCACGGTGATCGCAGCGGGCGCTGCGGCGGCCATCTCGGCGGCGGCGAGCTCCAGGTCCGGCGCTTCCTCGCCGGCGCCGAGCGAGAGGCCGATCTGGCGCCCGCCGGTGAGCTCGACATAGACCTGGGCGAGGAGCTGGGCGTCGATCAGCGCGCCGTGCTTGACCCGAAGGCTGCGGTCGACCCCGAAGCGGGTGCAGAGCGCATCGAGGCTGTGCTTGGCGCCGGGATGGCGCTGGCGGGCGAGCGACAGCGTGTCGACCATCCGGCTGTTGCAGACCAGCGGCCGCCCGCAATTGTTGAGCTCGTGGTTGATGAAGGCGAAATCGAAGCCCGCATTGTGCGCGATCATCGGCGAGTCGCCGATGAAGGCGAGCAGCTCCTCGGCCTTTTCGTGGAAGCGCGGCTTGTCCGACAGGAAGCGCGCCGAGAGGCCGTGCACCGCCTCGGCCCCGCTCGGCATGTCCCGGTCCGGATTGAAGTAGGCGTGCCAGGTCCGCCCCGTCTCGCAGCGGTTGACGAGCTCGACGCAACCGATCTCGACCATGCGATCGCCGGCAAGCGGGCTCAGGCCCGTGGTTTCGGTATCGAAGACAATTTCCCGCATCTCCGGGACGTTATGAATCGGAGCCGCCGGTCAGACAAGCGACGATGCGGCGAACCGCTCGTCGCGTTTCCTCGAGGGGGCGGCCGGTCTCGATGACGAAATCGGCGCGGGCGCGCTTCTCCCGGTCCGGCATCTGGCGGGCGAGGATGGCGTCGAGCTTCTGTGGCGTCATGCCTGCACGACCGAGCACCCGCGCGCGCTGCACCTCCTCCGGCGCCGACACGACCGCGATCTTGTCGACGTCTTTCCAGCCGCCGGCTTCGAACAGGAGGGGGATGTCGAGGAGGACGAGCGGCGCGGCGGAATGCGCTTCGAGGAAGGACTCGCGCTCGCGAGCGACGGCGGGATGGACGAGGGATTCGAGCAGACGCAGCGCAGCGGGTTCGCCGAGGACGCGTTCCGCCAGGGCGCCGCGGTTGACGCCCGCGGCGCCGGTCGTGCCGGGGAAATGCGCCTCGATCCGGCCGACCAAAGCGCCTTCCGGCCCCTGCAGACGGTGGACGGCGGCGTCGGCGTCGAACACCGGCACGCCTTCCTCCGCGAACATGCCGGCAACCGTGGACTTGCCCATGCCGATCGAGCCGGTGAGGCCGAGCCGGATCATCGCGACAGCAGCTCGCGCAGCTCGGGCGTGTCGGCGCGATCGGGGCCGCCCTCGAAAAATGCCGCGAACGCCATCGCGCCCTGCTCGGCGAGCATGGTGAGGCCGTCGATCGTCGCGAGGCCCCGGGCTCTGGCGCGGGCGAGAAGATCGGTTTCGACGGGAGCATAGACCATGTCGAACACGACGGCCGTGGGCGGCAACGCCGACAGGTCGAACGGCACCGGCGGATTGCCGCCCATCCCCAACGTGCTGGCGTTGACGAGCAGATCCGCCGCCGGCGCGGTGCCGAGGGGAAGGACGCGGCCCTCGACCTCTAGATCGTCGAGCGCCGCCCGGGCGCGGTGCATGTCGCGGTTCAGCACCGTCACCTGCGGCACCTGAAGCACCTTGAGCGCGAACAATGCCGCGCGCGCCGCGCCGCCGGCGCCGATCAGCACCGCATGCTCCGCACGAACCCGGGCGAGTGCCAGCAAGGCTCCGTGCGCATCGGTATTGATGCCGAGCAGCTCGCCCTCGCCCTGGTGGACGATGGTGTTGACGGCGCCGATGCTCCGCGCGTCCGGGCCCAGTGCCGACAGATGCGCCATCACCTCTATCTTGAGCGGCGCCGTGACGTTGCACCCGCGCCAGTCGGGATTGGCTCTCCGTTCCGCGAAATAGGCGCGTGTCTCGCCGGCCGGCACTCGCAGCGCCCGGTAATCTCCCTTGATGCCAAGCCGATCCAGCCAATGACGATGCATCGCCGGTGACTTGCTGTGGCCGATCGGGTCGCCGATCACTTCGGCAAATGGAACGCCCATCAGCTTGGCATCAGGCCGCGCTCGCGCAAATAAGCGAGCAAGGGGAGGAGCGGGAGGCCGAGGACGGCGAAATGGCTGCCCTCGATCCGTTCGAACAGCTGCACGCCCGGCCCCTCGATCCGGTAGCCGCCCACGCTCCAGCGGATCGCCTCATATTCGAGGTCGAGATAGGATTCGAGGAACGCCTCGCCGAGCGGCCGCATGGTGAGCTCCACCGTCTCGCTGTGCCACCAGCGCGTCTCCCCGTCCTCGACCACGACCGCGGCCGAATGGAGCATGTGGGTGCGGCCGCTCAGCATCCGGAGCTGCTCCTTCGCCTCCGCGCGAGAGGAGGGCTTGCTGAGCATCGAGCCGTCGTCGAGCTCCAGGGTCTGATCGGCGCCGATGACCAGGTCGCCCGGAGCGGCCTCGACGGAGAGCGCCTTCAATTGCGCCAGCTCCTCGGCGACGCCGCGCGCATCGAAACCGGCCGCTTCGAGGCCGCCCTTCGCGGCGGCCTCATCGAGCTCGGCCTCGACGGTCTCGAAGGCGATTCCGGCCGCAGCCAGCATCTGCCGCCGCGCCGCGCTCTTCGAGGCGAGGAGCAGCCTCATGTGCCGGTCGCCGCCTCGTATCGCTCGGTGCACAGCTTGACGATGGCGAGCGCCGTCTCCTCGATCGAGCGGCGGGTGACGTCGATCGAAGGCCAGCCGTTGTCCGCGAAGATGCGCCGCGCGAAGGCGAGCTCGGCGTTCACCGCCTCGCGGTCGACATAGTCGGTCTCCGGCGCCTGGTTGAGCGAGAGCAGGCGGTTGCGGCGGATCTGGATCAGCCGCTCGGGATTGGTGGTGAGCCCGACGACGAGCGGATGCCTGAGCGAGAACAGAGCCGGCGGCGGCGGGCTCTCCGGCACCAGCGGGATGTTGGCGACCTTGTAGCCGCGATTGGCGAGATAGATGGCGGTCGGCGTCTTCGACGTGCGCGAGACGCCGGCAAGGACGATGTCCGCCTCCTCCCAATTCTCCCAGCCGACGCCGTCGTCATGGGCGATGGTGAACTGGATCGCGTCGACGCGGGCGAAATAGGCGGCGTCGAGCGCATGCTGGCGCCCCGGCCGGCCCGCCGCTTCCTGGCCGAGCACGGCGGAGAGGGCGTGAACGACCGGATCGAGCGCCGAGACGGCGTGGATGCCGCGGCGCCGGCACTGCTGCTCGAGCTCGCGGCGGATGACGCTGTTGACCAGCGTATAGAGGACGAGGCCGGGGCGCCGCTCGACATCGTCGAGCACGCGCTCGAGATGGCCTTCGGAGCGGACCATCGGCCAGAGATGGCGCTTCACATCGACATTCTCGAATTGGGCGAGACAGGCGTTGGCGATCGTCTCCAGCGTCTCGCCTGTCGAATCGGAGAGGAGATGGAGGTGGAGCTGGGTCACCGCGCCTGCCTGTGGAAAAGCATGGGGGAATGGCTAGCGAAACCCTCGGGGCGGTTCCAGCAGAAGGATTCGTCCCCGCCCTTCGGCGGAAATCCACAGTCTCGCCGACAGGGGAGAAAAGCCGCCCACAGCATGTGGAAAATGGGGACGGCGAAGGCGACTCGGCGGATTTCCGAGGGATTCGGCAGCGGCTCCTGTTTGCAAATCCGGTGCGAAGCAATAAACCCCGGCTTGCGCGCGCCATCTACCTTCAACAAACCTCTTCTATAAGACTCTATAAGAGTGAAGAGGGGAGCCCTTGAGCCCTTCCATGCCCTCCGTAACGAAGCCCTTGCTCGCCGTCCTGAGGGGCGAAGCGGCCGACCGGCGCCCGATCTGGCTGATGCGCCAGGCGGGGCGCTATCTGCCGGAATATAGGGCGCTGCGGGCAGAGAAGGGCGGGTTTCTGGAATTGGTCTACGATGCCGACGCCGCGGCCGAGATCACGTTGCAGCCGATCCGCCGCTTCGGCTTCGACGGCGCGATCCTCTTCTCGGACATCCTGATCGTGCCCCATGCGCTTGGCCAGGATCTCGCCTTCGAGGCCGGCGAGGGCCCACGCCTGTCGCCGACCATGCTCGACGTCGACGTGGAGGCCCTCCAGCGGGCCCCTGAGCGCCTCGAGCGGATCTACCGGACCGTGGCCAGGGTGAAGGCCGAACTGCCGCCTCAGACCACCTTCCTGGGCTTTGCAGGCAGTCCCTGGACCGTCGCCACCTATATGGTCGCCGGCCGCGGCTCGAAGGAGCAGGCGGAGGCGCGGCGGCTCGCTTACGGCTATCCTGAGCGTTTCGAGGCGATCGTCGAGGCGGTGGCGGCGATGACGGTCGATTATCTCTCCGGCCAGATCGAGGCGGGCGTCGAGGCGGTGCAGCTGTTCGACAGCTGGTCCGGGAGCCTGTCGCCCGCCCAGTTCGAGCGCTGGGTGATCGCGCCGACCGCGCGGATCGTCTCCGCGCTGAAGGAGCGCCATTCGCACGTGCCGGTGATCGGCTTTCCCAAGGGTGCGGGCGGCAAGCTCGGCGCCTATGCGCGCGAGACCGGGGTGGACGCGATCGGGCTGGACGAGACCGTCGACCCCGCCTGGGCGGCGCGGGAGCTTCCGCAGGGGATGCCGGTCCAGGGCAATCTCGATCCGCTGGCGCTGATCGCCGGCGGCGATGCGCTCGATGTCGCCGTATGTCGGATCAAGTCGGCATTCGTCGGCCGGCCGCATGTGTTCAACCTCGGCCACGGCATCCTTCCCGACACGCCGATTTCCCATGTCGAGCGCCTGCTGGAGCTCGTCCGGAGGTGATTTTCGACCATGATTTCAACACGGCGCTCATCGTGACCTACGAATGGATCAAGGCGGCCCATGTCATCTTCGTGATCTTCTGGATCGCGGGCCTGTTCATGCTGCCGCGCTACTACGTCTATCATCAGGAGGCGGCGGCGGGCTCGGCCGAGGAGAAGGCGTGGATCGAGCGCGAGGGCAAGCTGCGCCGGATCATCATCACCCCGGCCATGATCCTCGTCTGGGCGCTGGGCCTCACGCTGGCTTATATCGGCGGCTATTGGGGGCAGACGTGGTTCCAGCTCAAGCTCCTGCTCGTCCTCGGGCTTTCCGCCTATCATGGCTGGATGATCGGCTATGGCAGGAAGCTTGCGCGGGGTGAGCGGCCGGTCAGCGGCCGCACGCTGCGGCTGATGAACGAGATTCCCGGCGCAGCGACCGCGCTCACCGTCATCCTCGTCATCGTGAAGCCGTTCTGATCGAATTCCGTAGCGTCGCGGAGGCGCTTGGCCGATTTCCTCGTCTTGACTTGGATTTGGCCGGAGCCTAACCCCGTCTTCGTCGTTTGCCTGCCGTTCCGCGCGGGCATCCCCAGCCCGCCACCAACATCCTGTTCCGCTGGCGCCGCGAATCTCATTTTCCGAGTATCTCCCATGCATCTCAACGACTTGAAGCAGAAAACCCCCGCCGATCTGGTAGCGATGGCCGAGGAGCTCGGCATCGAAGGAGCCTCGACGCTGCGCAAGCAGGAGCTGAT
>DASWMB010000155.1:0-4082 GCA_036399955.1 Allosphingosinicella sp.
CCTCCCCCGCAAAAGCGGGGGAGGAATTTACGGCATGTTTCGCAAACTCCAGCCTGGCGATGGCGCGGTTGTGGACTTCGTCGGGGCCGTCGGCGAGGCGCAGGGTGCGGATGCCGGCCCAGGACTTGGCGAGCTCGAAATCCTGGCTGACGCCGGCGCCGCCATGGGCCTGGACGGCGTCGTCGATGATCCTCAGCGCCATGTTCGGAGCGTAGACCTTGATCATTGCGATCTCGGCCGCGGCGGCCTTGTTGCCGGCCTTGTCCATCATGTCGGCGGCCTTGAGGCAGAGCAGGCGCGACATGTCGATGTCGATGCGGGCGGCGGCGACGCGCTGCTCCCAGATGCTATGCTCCATGAGGCGCTTGCCGAAGGCGATGCGGGTCTGGAGCCGCTTCACCATCGCCTTCAGCGCCTCCTCGGCGGCGCCGATCGTGCGCATGCAGTGATGGATGCGGCCCGGGCCGAGGCGGCCCTGGGCGATCTCGAACCCGCGGCCCTCGCCGAGCAGCATGTTGGACGCGGGGATGCGCACGTCCTTCAGCGCCACCTCCATATGGCCGTGGGGCGCGTCGTCGTAGCCATAGACGGTGAGCGCGCGCTCGACGGTGACGCCCGGCGCATCGAGCGGCATCAGCACCATCGACTGCTGGCGGTGGCGGTCCGCGCCCTTGTCGGTCTTGCCCATGACGATGGCAACCTTGCAGCGCGGATCGCCCGCGCCGGAGGACCACCATTTGCGGCCGTTCAGGACATAGGAATCGCCGTCGCGGGCGATGTCGCATTCGATGTTGGTCGCGTCCGAGGAGGCGACGGCGGGCTCGGTCATCAGGAAGGCGGAGCGGATCTCGCCGTTCATCAGCGGCCGCAGCCACTGTTCCTTCTGCTCGCGCGTGCCGTAGCGGTGGAAGACCTCCATGTTGCCGGTGTCCGGCGCCGAGCAGTTGAACACCTCGGACGCCCAGGAGACGCGGCCCATTTCCTCGGCGCAGAGGGCATATTCGAGGTTGGTGAGCTGTGTGCCCTCGAACTCGAACGTCTCGTCGACGTGCCGCAGCGCCTGGCCGGGCGGCATGAACAGGTTCCACAAGCCCGCCGCTCTGGCTTCCGGCTTCAGCTCCTCGATCACCGCGATCGGCTGCCAGCGGTCGCCCGCCTCGAGCTGGGTTTTGTAGTCCTTCTGGCGCGGCCTGATTCGGCTCTCGACGAAGTCGCGGACGCGGTCGCGGTAGAAAGCCTGCCTTTCCGTCAGGTCGAAGTCCATCGCCGCCGCTTTCCTCTCTTTTCCCGACGCCACGGGGTGCCAGAAAGGCCGCCCGCGCGCCAGAGCTTGCCTCGGCGGCCGATCGGCCTAGGCTTCCGGCGAAACGGCGGGAGCATGAGCATGGCGGGCTGGCGGCAGCGGATCGGACGAGCGGCGGCAGGGCTGCTGGCGGCGCTCGCGGCGGCTTCGCCCGCAGAGGCTGCGGACCTCGTTCTCGACCGGTCCTCCGGCTTCGTGGTGACGGCCGAGGTCAACGGGCAGACGCTGCGGCTTCGCGTCGATCCGGGCGCGAACGGCGTCATCGTCCTCAACCCCGCCGCGGCCGAGCGGGCGGGGCTGCGCGAGTCGCCGGTCAACCGCGAGATGGCCCGCGCGCTCGGCCTCGGCGCCGCCCCGCGCACCGGCGCGACCGGCATCTCCTCGCTGGACGACATGCCGACCGCGGCCGCGACCGGCAGCCGCATCGCCGACGAGCGCGACCAGGTGCGGCCGTTCGTCCAGCTCGGGCCTTTGCTGGCCCAGGGACGGTTCGGCCTCGGCCGGGTGCGGATCGCCGGCAGCTCGAGCGCCAAGGTCTTCGCCTGGTTCGACAATCCGGTCGCGAACGAGGTCGACGGGCTGATCAGCCCGGCCGAGCTGCCTTATGCCAACATCACCTTCCGGCTCGCCGACGAGCGGCCGCGGGAGCGCAGCTACGCGCTCGCCGGCCAATATGCGCCGCTTTCGGGCTTCACCGTGCCGCTCGCCGTCCGCGGCCATGTCGTCAACGTCAAGCTTTCGGTGACCGAGCCGAACAGCATCGCCACCGCCGCCGCCGCGGCCGTGATCGCGCAGACCCATCGCGGCGGCTGGACCGGCGAGGTCCGGCGCCACCACATCGCGCTCGACGTGATGCGCCCGGTGCGCCCGCTCGCGCTGGAGCGCGCGCTCGGCGTCCAGGGGATGCGGGTGAGCAGCTTCCTCGTCCGCATCCGCGACCATGGCGGCGACATGCGCCTGCCGGCCGACGTCGCGACCGATCCGGACGAGATCGTCGTCACCGCGCCCGGCCAGACCCAGCCGGTGCGCTTCCTGCTCGTTCTCGGCCGGGACCGGCTCGCCTCGTGCAGCAGCCTGGTCTGGCAGCGCCGCCAGGTCCGCCTCGTCGCCCGCTGCTCGGCGGGCTGAGCGGGCGGCGCGCCTAAGCGAGGCGCTCGGGGACCGCCTGCGCCTCCTCGGTCAGCGTCGCGCGCGGGGCGACCGCTTCCCACGGGAAGACGTACCAGTTCTTGTCGGCGCCGCGGTCGATCTCGCTGCCGTGATATTCGGCGCGCGCCCTGGAGCGGACATTGTGGACGAGGACGGCGACGCGCAGGCCCTCCGGCTCGTCGGTCTTGGCCTCGATCGCGGCGCGCAGGAAGTTGATCGTGCCGCCGCTGTCGTTGATGTCGTCGACGATGAGGAGGCGCGCGCCGGAGCGGATCTTGCCCGCCAGCTTGTCGAGCAGCTCGGCGCCGAAGCCATGATCGCCGGTGCTGTGATCGACCGAGAGCATCGAAAGGCCGAGCCGGTGCGAGAGATAGGCGGCCGGGACGAGGCCGCCGCGGCCGATGCCGACGAGGAAATCCGGCTGCCAGCCGTCCGCCTCGATCTGGCGGGCCAGCGACTCCACCTCTTCGAGGAAGCGCTCGTGGGAGATGTAGGAGAGGGTCGGTTCGGGCATTTGCGGGCGTCTCGCCGGGGAGAGGCGCGACGCATAGAGCGGCGCCGGGGCCGCGACAATGGAGGGCGGGCGCGGACCCTCCGGCGCCTGCCGCGCGTAGTCCGCCCATGACACAGCGCAGCGGCATCTTCCCGACCTTCTTCCTCTCGGGCTTCGAATGCTCGACCTTCGTCTGGAAGGAGCAGGGCCGGCGCGACCTTTGCGAGGAGACGCAGCACCGCGTGCACGCCGACGAGGACTATCGGATGCTGCGGCCGCTCGGCATTGCGGTGGCCCGCGAGGGCATACCCTGGCCGATGGTCGACCGGGGCGGGACGTTCGACTTTTCCTATATCGACCCGTTCCTGGAGGCGCAGCGGCGCCATGACGTGCTGCCGATCTGGGACCTGTGCCATTACGGCTATCCCGACGACCTCGACCCGTTCCGCGAGGATTTCGCCCCCCGCTTCGCCGCCTATGCCAAGGCGGCGGCGGAATATGTGACGCTGCGCGCGCATCACGGGCCGCCGCTGTTCACGCCGATGAACGAGATCACCTTCTTCGGCTACATGGCCGGCAACTGGGCCTGGGCGGCGCCGTTCGGCAGGGACCGGGAGACGCGGCGGCGGCTGACGCTGGCGATGAGCGCGGCCGACATCGCCGGCGTGAAGGCGATCCGCGAAATCGTGCCGGAAGCGCGGATGGTCCACATCGATCCGCTCGTCTGGGTGGTGCCGCCGCGGGACCGGCCGGACTTCGCCGAGGCCGCGCGGATCGAGAGCTATGACGACGCCTATATCGCCTGGGACGTGATCGGCGGCCTCAAGCATCCCGAGCTCGGCGGCAGCCCGGAGATCCTCGATATACTGGGCTTCAACAATTACAGCTTCGGCCAGATGGAATATCGGCCGGAGGGGCCGCACGCCGCGCTGGAGCCCGGCGACGACCGCATCCGCCCGCTCTGCGACCTGATCGAGGAGGGCTGGAAGCGCTACAAGCGCCCCTGCATCGTCGCCGAAACGTCGGGCCTGAGGGGCGGCCGGCCGGAGTGGCTGGACGACGTCGTCACCGAGAGCCTGGCCGCGCTCAACCGCGGCGTCGACCTTCACGGCATCTGCCTCTTTCCCGCGGTCGACA
>DASWMB010000156.1:0-5657 GCA_036399955.1 Allosphingosinicella sp.
CAACGAGCGAGAGGACGACCTTCTTTGGCGCGGGCTTGGCAGGTCGGCGGCGGTTGCCGGTCACGCCGCCGACATAGGTTTCATCGGCTTCGACGACAGTCTCAGGGTCGCCGCCGAGCGGGGCGCCGTCGCCTTCCATGGCGGTGCGGATGCGGTGCGCCATGAACCATGCCGACTTGTACGTGATGCCGAGCGAGCGGTGCAGCTGGTGCGCGCTGAAGCCTTTCTTGCTCCCGGTATAGAGCGCGAACGCGAGGAGCCACTTGTTCAGCGGGATTTTGCTGTCCTCCATGATCGTGCCGACAGTGACCGTGAACGGCTTCGCGCAGGAGTTGCACTTATGGACGCCGGGACGGGTGGATTTGCCCTGGAGCTTCGTGATGCCGTCCAGCGAGCCGCAGCGAGGGCAGACCGGGCCGTCCGGCCAGTGCAGCCGCTCCAGATGCTTCCGAGCGAGTTCGGGGTCGCTGTAGAGGGGGTCGGTCAGGTTCGTCATGGTCTGGGCTCCAGCCTGTGCCCCGCTCCTACGGCCGATCAGGGGAGTACGTCAAGTATATAATTGCCGCAAAACTTCCCAACTCGCGGCGGAAATCGCCAAAGCGCGGCAGGTGCTTCGGAACGTCGGACGCATTAAAGCCTGAAAAAATGGCCGATTTCTGCCGTTTTCCGCACTTGGCACGGCCTTTGTAATCCTTGTGGGCATACCGCCACCATCGGCGGCACGAGATTTCAAAGGGAGCAAAGATCATGTTGAACATCGAAATCCGCCGCATCGCCGCCGCCGCCATCGGGGCGCTGATCCTGTCCACCGCCTGCGTCGGCGCCGCCGTCGGCCCGGCCACCGCGGCCCCCGTCGAAGCGCCCGCCGCGATCTGAAGACAAGAGCATCGGGCCGCTTGGGAGGGCGGCCCGAGGCCGGCGGCCGGGGAGCGGCTCATCCCCCTGACACTTCCCGGCCGCCGCCACCAGAGCAGACCTTCCAGGAGCATAGCACGATGGGCATCTTTTCCCGCACCCGCGACATCGTCGCCGCCAACGTCACCGATCTCCTCGCGAAATCGGAAGACCCGGCCCAGACGATCCGGGTGATCATCCTCGAGATGGAAGAGACGCTCGTCGAGGTTCGCGCGTCCGCGGCGCGCTCGATCGCCGACCAGAAGGAGATGCGCCGGCAGATCGAACGCCTCGAGGACCTCCAGGCGAGCTGGACCGAGAAGGCCGAGCTCGCTCTGTCGAAGGGCCGCGAGGACCTCGCCCGCGCCGCCCTCGTCGAGCGCGGGAAGGTCGCCGACATGGCCGGCCGGCTCGGCGCGGAGATCAGGGTGATCGAGGAGGCGCTGCGCGCGTCCGAAGCCGACATCTTCAAGCTCCAGTCGAAGCTGCGCGAGGCGCGCGCCAGGCAGAGCTCGGTCGCGACGCGGCTGGAGAGCGCGCACAACCGCAGCCGCATGCGGGAGATGTATGCGGGCGTGCGCGTCGAGGACGCCTTCTCGAAGTTCGAGCTGCTCGAGCGCGACGCCGATCTGGCCGAAGGCGAGGCCGACGCCCTGCTGCTCGCCGCGCCGCCCAAGTCGCTGGCCGAAGAGATCGCAGAGCTCAGGAACGCCGACCGGATCGACGCCGAGCTCGAGAGGATGAAGGCGGCGCGGATCGCCGCCTGAACGTGACCGGAAAAGATACCGAGGAGGAAAGTGAGATGAGCTGGAGGAGTTTCGAGGTCGACAAGGCGGACGCCAAGCTGATGGGCGTCTGCGCGGGTCTCGGCAACATGACGGGCGTCGACCCGACGATCGTCCGCATCGCCTTGGTCGTCGCGACGATCGTCGGCGGGTGGCCGTGGACGGTGATCGCCTATGTCGCGCTCGGCATCTTCGGCCAGCCGGGTCGCGTCCGGGGGCGGATGCAGCGGCGCCGGCAGCCGGCGAGCATCGCCGGCACCTCATACGAGGACCGCGACCTCGACCGGCGCCTCGCCGAGATCGAATCCTATGTGGCGAGCCCGAACAGCCGCCTCGCGCGCGAGATCGACGAGCTGCGCTGAGGCGCCGGCCGCCAGCTGAGAAGACGAGAACGGGAGGAAGAGATGAGCGAACCGATGACGACGATGATCCTGGCGAGCTTCGGCCTCGCCGGGGTGGGGATGGCGGTCTACGCCTTCCTCAAGGGCTGGCAGGGCTGGCTCGAGCTGAAGCGCATGGAGCTCGCCGGCCACGGCCGACAGAGCGACCCGACGCGCGGCCCGGCCATCGAGCGGATCGAGATCGCGGACCTGAAGGAGCGCATCCGCAAGCTCGAGGCAATCGCCTCCTGCGTCGACCTCTAACCGGGGCACGCGGGTCGCATCTCAGCTTGGATTTTTGGCTGGCGCAAAAAAGGGGGCAGCCGCAGCCACCCCCTCGTTCGGCCGCGCAGGTGCGTTACGCGGGCTTGCCCGTCGTCTTGTAGGTGAAGGTCTCGGTGTTCGGGTTCTTGAGGATGCTCTTGTTCACGACACCGCCCGGATTGGTGGTGACAGTGACCAGGTGGGGATTGGCGCCACCGGCGACGGCGGTCAGCTCATTGGTGTTGAGTGTGCGCATGACATGCTCCTGTTCGCGCGCAGGAATGCGCGGTGGCCAGGTGCAAGCGCACCCACAGAGATAGCGCAAGGCGTCAATTCGGTGCGTTTCAATCGGGGACGGTGAGAGCGCTTTTCGTAACGGCCATGTGGCTTGGGGAGCCGGGCCGTCGCTTGCGGCTCAGCAGCCCCCGATGCGGGTCACACTCACCGCGCCTCCGGCCCTCGCCACCCGCCAGACCTCGCCGTAGCGATCCTCGGCGAGGTCCGCCGGCCGGGCGCCGCCGAGCCGCTCGACGATGTCGGGCACGGTGTTCGAATGGCCGACGACCAGCACCGATCCCGACTCTGCCCGTAGCCGGGCGACGAGATCGGGCGTGTTGCGCGGATCATAGTCCTTCGTCGCGATCCCGAGCCGCGTAGCGAGCGGCGCCGCCGTCTCCCGTGCCCGCCGCGTCGCGCTGGCATAGACGGCGCGGATGCCGCTTCCGGCCAGCTCCTCGGCCAATCGGCCGGCGCATCTCTGGCCCTCCTCGGTGAGGCCGGGGTCGCTGCCCGCGGCCTTCTGGAGGTGGCGCATCACGTAGAAGGCGTCGGGGGCCACGCGGTCGGGGGCCGGCGCCGCGCAGGCGGCGAGCGACAGCGCGGCAAGCCAGTGGATGAGCTTCATGTCAGTCCTCCCTCGCTCGCTGGTCTGCCCCGGACGGCGCCGCTTCACAAGGCGGGCGTTCGGGTTTAGGGGCTGCCCCGCGGGGGCGAAAAAGACAGGGTAGAGGATGAGCCAGGACACCGAGCGCCCCAATCGACCGGCGCTCTCGCTCCACGTGCCGGAGCCGGAAGCCAGGCCCGGCGAAGAAGTCGATTTCAGCCACATCGAGATCCCAGCCGCCGGCAGCCTCCGCCGTCCCGACGTCACCGTCGCCGCGAGCGACACGCGCGAGCTGGTCTACGGCCTCGTGCGCGTCCTCGACGACGAGGGCGCCGCCGTCGGGCCCTGGGACCCGCGCCTCGATCCCGAGACGCTGCGCCGGATGCTGCGCGACATGATGCTGGTGCGGATCTACGACGACCGCATGTACCGCGCCCAGAGGCAGGGCAAGACCAGCTTCTACATGAAGTGCACCGGCGAGGAGGCGATCGCCGTCGCCGCCGCCCATGCCATGGACAGGGACGACATCTTCTTCCCGACCTACCGCCAGCAGGGCCTGCTCGTCGCCCGGGACTATCCGCTCGTGAAGATGATGTGCCAGGTCTATTCGAACAAAGGCGATCCGCTCAAAGGGCGCCAGCTTCCGATCATGTATTCGGACCGGGCGCACGGCTTCTTCTCGATCTCCGGCAATCTCGCCACGCAGTTCCCGCAGGCGGTGGGATGGGCGATGGCCTCGGCGATCAAGGGCGACTCTCGCATCGCCGCCGGCTGGATCGGCGACGGCGCGACGGCGGAAGGGGACTTCCACAACGCCGTCACCTTCGCCGGCGTCTACCGCGCGCCCGTCATCCTCAACATCGTCAACAACCAGTGGGCGATCTCGACCTTTTCGGGGATTGCGGGCGGCCAGCTCACCACCTTTGCCGCGCGCGCAGTCGGCTACGGCATCGCGGGCCTCAGGGTGGACGGCAACGACGCCCTCGCCGTCTATGCCGCGACCCGCTGGGCGGCGGACCGCGCGCGGCTCAATCTCGGGCCGACCCTAATCGAGCTCTTCACCTACCGCGTCGAAGGCCATTCGACCTCCGACGACCCGACCGCCTACCGGCCGCAGGGCGCGGGCGCGAAATGGCCGCTCGGCGATCCGATCGAGCGTCTGAGGCGCCACCTCGTCTCTCTCGGCGAGTGGGACGAGGAGAGGAACCAGGCGCTGCACGACGAGCTCTCGGCCGAGGTGCGCGCGGCGCAGCGGGAAGCGGAGGCGCAGGGCACGCTCGGCAACGGCCACTACGAGGACGTCGACTCCTTGTTCGAAGACGTATTCGAAGACATGCCCTGGCACCTGCGCGAACAGCGGGACCACGCGCTCGCCGAGGCGGAGGCGCGCCGGAAATGACCGTTCGCAACATGATCGAGGCGCTGAACGACGCCCACAACGTGATGATGGAGCGCGATCCGGACATCGTCGTCCTCGGCGAGGATGTCGGCTATTTCGGCGGCGTCTTCCGCGTCACCGCAGGGCTCCAGAAGACCTACGGCACGTCGCGCGTGTTCGACGCGCCGATCGCCGAGCTCGGCATCGTCGCCACCGCGATCGGCATGGCCGCCTACGGCCTGCGCCCCGTCGCCGAGATCCAGTTCGCCGACTACATCTATCCCGGCTTCGACCAGATCTTCTCGGAAGCCGGCCGCATGCGCTACCGGACGGCGGGCGAGTGGCCGCTGCCGATGGTGATCCGTTCGCCTTATGGCGGCGGCATCTTCGGCGGCCAGACCCACAGCCAGTCGCCCGAGGCCTTCTTCGCCCACATGCCCGGCATCAAGACGGTGATCCCCTCCAATCCCTATGACGCCAAGGGCCTGCTCATCGCCGCGATCGAGGACAACGACCCGGTCCTCTTCTTCGAGCCCAAGCGCATCTACAACGGCCCGTTCGAGGGCTATCACGACCGGCCGGTGACGCCCTGGGCGCGGCATCCGGCGGCGGAAGTGCCGGACGGGCATTACACCGTGCCGATCGGCAAGGCGGCGGTGGCGCGGGAAGGGGAGGCGGTCACCGTCCTCGCCTACGGCACGATGGTCCACGTCGCCTTGGCCACGGCCGAGGCGGAGGGGATCGACGCCGAGGTGATCGACCTCAGGACCATCGTCCCCGTCGACATCGAGGCGATCGAGGCGTCCGTGAAGAAGACCGGCCGCTGCGTCGTCCTCCATGAGGCGACGCGCACCGCCGGCTTCGGCGCCGAGCTCGCCGCCCTGGTCCAGGAGCGCTGCTTCTACCATCTCGAGGCGCCGGTCACGCGTGTCACCGGCTACGACACGCCTTATCCGCATTCGATGGAATGGACCTATTTCCCGGGCCCGGCGCGGCTTGGCCCGGCGCTGAAAAAAGCTTTGGAGGACTGATACGGTCATGGCGCGCTACGAATTCAAGCTGCCCGACATCGG
>DASWMB010000157.1:0-10474 GCA_036399955.1 Allosphingosinicella sp.
CGGTCGCGCGGTCGACCAGGACCGGGTTCGAGGGGACGCCCGACACCCAGCGCTCGCCCCACTGCCTGAGCGCGATCAGCACCGGGAGCAGCGCCTTGCCCTTGTCGGTGAGCCGGTAGACGATCTTGCGCCGGTCGGCGGCATCGGCCTGGCGCATCAGGATCTCGTGCTCGACGAGGCGCGCCAGCCGGTTCGAGAGGATGTTGCGGGCGATGCCGAGGGTGGACTGGAACTCCTCGAAATGCCTGAGGCCGTTGAAGGCGCCGCGCAGGATCAGGAACGACCAGCGCTCGCCGACGACCTCGAGCGCGGCCGAGATGCCGCACTCGGCATGGATCGCCTTCAGGCCTTCCGCTCTCGCCATCGCGCGAGCCTAGCCCTTTTCGCGGCTCGCGCCATCATCGATTTTTGAAGTCCGGTTCAATCGGTGGCGAACGGCGGGCGAACCAGCGAGACACACGCAAAACTGCGAAATTTGCAATGTAGGAATTCTTAGTGGATCAAGGATTCGAATCGCGAGAGCGACTCGCGTGGCCCGGCCGCGTTCTTTGACATTGTGAAACCATGACGACGCTCGCGTCGCGGCGGCGGCCGGCGTTCCGGCGGGAGGAGGTGCGCGCCCTCCGCCCGCCGGGCGCCGCGCTTCGCTTCGGGATTTTTGCGTTGCAACAGAGGCGCGCCGCACCACATGGTGATGCGGTGCTCAGGCAGTATGAACTGATCGAGCGGGTCAAGTCCTACGACCCGGACGCCGACGAGGCGATGATCAACCGCGCCTATGTCTTCTCGATGAAGGCGCATGGCAGCCAGACCCGCGCTTCGGGCGACCCCTATTACAGCCACCCGATCGAGGTCGCCGGCATCCTCACCGACCTCCATCTCGACGACGAGACGATCGTCACGGCGATCCTCCACGACACGATCGAGGATACCCTCGCGACCCCCGAGGAGATCGAGGAACGGTTCGGGCCCAACGTCGCCCGGCTGGTCGACGGCGTCACCAAGCTGTCGCGGATCGAGGCGCAGAGCGAGAGCCAGCGGGCAGCGGAGAATTTGCGCAAGTTCCTGCTCGCCATGTCCGGCGACATCCGGGTGCTGCTGGTGAAGCTCGCGGACCGGCTGCACAACATGCGCACCCTCCACCACATCGCCAACCCCGAGAAGAGGCGGCGGATCGCCCGCGAGACGATGGACATCTATGCGCCGCTCGCCGAGCGGATCGGCATGTACGAGTTCATGACCGAGATGCAGACGCTCGCCTTCAGAGAGATCGAGCCCGACGCCTACGCGTCGATCTCGCGCCGGCTCGAGCAGCTCCACAAGGGCGAGGGCGACCTCATCGAGCGGATCGCCCGCGGCCTCAAGGCCCATCTCGAGGCGAACGGCGTCGAGGCGGAGGTGCAGGGGCGCGAGAAGCATCCCTATTCGATCGGGCGCAAGATGGCCGAGCGCCATGTCAGCTTCGAGCAATTGTCGGACGTCATGGCGTTTCGCGCCGTCGTCGGCAGCGTCGACGAATGCTACCGGACTCTCGGCCTCATCCACCAGCGCTGGCCGATGGTGCCTGGGCGCTTCAAGGACTTCATCTCGACTCCGAAGAGGAACGGCTACCAGTCGATCCACACGACGGTGATCCACGACGAGCAGATGCGGATCGAGATCCAGATCCGCACCCAGGAGATGCACGCCCGCGCCGAGCACGGCTTCGCCGCCCACTGGGCCTACAAGGAAGGCAAGGAGGCCGCCGAGGCCGAGCATCCCTGGATCAACGACCTCGTCGAGATCCTCGAGCATGCCGGCTCCGCCGAGGAGCTGCTCGAGCATACCCGGATGGCGATGTACCAGGACCGGATCTTCGCCTTCACGCCCAAGGGCGAGCTGATCCAGCTCCCCAAGGGCGCGACCCCGGTCGATTTCGCCTATGCCGTCCACACCGATCTCGGCGACCAGACGGTGGGGGCGAAGATCAACGGCCGGGTGATGCCGCTGCGCACGCCGCTCGACAATGGCGACCAGGTCGAGATCCTCGTCTCCAAGGCGCAGCATCCGCAGCCGGCCTGGCTCAGCTTCGTCGTCACCGGCAAGGCGCGGGCCAAGATCCGCCGCTTCGTCAAATCGAAGGAGCGCGAGGAGACGGTGGCGCTCGGCCGCAAGATCTTCGACGAGATCGTCCAGCGCCTGCCTGCCCCGCTCGGCTGGGAAGCGATCGCCGAGGCGCTGAGGCGCCTCCACCTCCACAATGACGACGAGCTGATGGAGGCGATCGCCTTGAAGCGCGTCGACGACGTCCGTGTGATGGAGGCCCTGATGCCGGGCTCGACCGGCAAGGACGGGGTCAAGCCGCCGCCGCAGCGCCGCGCCATCTCGATCAAGGGCCTGACTCCGGGCGTCGCCTTCCAGCTCGCCATATGCTGCCACCCGATCCCGGGCGACCGCATCGTCGGCCTGCGCCGCGAGGGCGAGGGGATCGAGGTCCACACGATCGGCTGCGAGCAGCTCGCCGACGGCGTCGACGCCGACTGGGTCGACCTCGCCTGGGGCGACGAGACCGACGGCGGCACCGCACGGCTTTGCATCGTGATCAAGCACGAGCCCGGCTCGCTGGCCGTCATCGCCGGCATCCTCGGCAGCCACGGCGCCAACATCGTCTCGATGGACCAGATGGGGCGCGACGGCTCGTTCCACACCTTCCACCTCGACATCGAGGTGCACGACGTGCAGCATCTGATGCGCATATTGGCGGCGTTAAGGGCGACCGACGTAGTCTCGACGGCCGAACGACTCTAGGGAGGGCTCCAGATGGACGGGATCGACCGCCGCATGTTTCTCGCCGGCGCGGGCGCGCTGGCCTTCGCGCCCGGCGCGGCGCTGGCTCAGGCCCGGCCGCAGGCGCAGGCGCAGCAGCCGCGCATCGTGATGTGGAAGGACCCCAATTGCGGCTGCTGCGGCGGCTGGGCGGAGCACGCCCAGGCCGCGTTCCGCGAGCGGGTGCAGATCGTGCCGGACGCCGACATGCAGGCGCTGAAGCGGGCGCGCCGCATCCCGGAGGACCTCTGGTCCTGCCACACCTCGATGGTCCACGGCTATCTGGCCGAGGGCCATGTCCCGGCGGCCGACCTCCAGCGCCTGATCGAGAGCCAAAACCGGCAGGTGCGCGGCCTCGCCGTGCCCGGCATGCCATTGGGCTCGCCGGGCATGGAGGCGGGCGGCCGGAGGCAGCGCTACCAGGTGATCGCCTTCGGCCCCGGCACGCGGCGCTCGGTCTTCGCCACCCACGGCTGAGGAAGATGGCCGACGGCGATTCCGAGGCGATGACCTATGGCGACTATCTGTCGCTGTCCGACATCCTCGCCGCCCAGCATCCGATATCCCAGCATCATGACGAGATGCTGTTCATCGTCATCCACCAGACCAAGGAGCTGTGGCTGAAGCAGACGGTCCGGGAGCTGAAGCTCGCCCGCGAGCTGATCCGCGGCGACCGCCTCGTCCAGGTCCACAAGATCCTCTCCCGCGTGTCGCGCATCCAGGCGGTGATGACGCTCTCCTGGGAGGTGCTGGCGACGCTGACGCCGACCGACTACGTCCAGTTCCGCGGGGTGCTCGGCGGCTCCTCGGGCTTCCAGTCCGCCCAGTTCCGCGAGATGGAGTATCTGCTCGGCCTCAAGGAAGGCGGCTTCCTCAAATATCATGAGGAAGGGACGGAGCCGCACCGCGCGCTCGCCGCCGCGCTCGCCGAGCCGAGCCTGTGGGACGAGGCCAACCGGGCGATCGCCCGTGCGGGCTTCGAGCTGCCTTCTGAGGCGATCGAGCGCGACTGGAGCCTGCCCTACAGCCCGAGCGAGGGGGTCGAGGAGGCGTGGGCGACGGTCTATCGCGACGCCGAGCGCTGGTGGCCGCTCTACCAGCTCGCCGAGAAGCTGGTCGACATCGACGACGCCTTTGCGACCTGGCGCCACAAGCATGTGATCACGGTCGAGCGGATCATCGGCTTCAAGCGCGGCACCGGGGGGACGCCGGGCGTGCCCTATCTGCAGTCGACGCTGCAGAAGCGGGCGTTTCCGGAGCTGTGGTCGCTGAGGACGCGGCTCTAAAGATCCTCCCCGGAACGGGGAGGGGGACCAGCCGCAGGCTGGTGGAGGGGGCCCGCCGCGGAGCAGCTCGCTTCGCTCGCCCCCCTCCACCGCACTTCGTGCGGTCCCCCTCCCCGTTCCGGGGAGGAGCTAAGGGGAAAGTAACTCCTTTCTGCTTAAGCGGTGCCCATGAGGATCGTGCACCTGATCGCCGCGGCGCGGCCGAATTTCATGAAGGTGGCGCCGCTCTGGCATGCGCTCACCGCCGCGCCGGACTTCCGGCCGGTGCTGATCCATTCGGGCCAGCATTATGATGTCAACATGTCCGACGCCTTCTTCCGCGACCTGCGGCTGCCGGCGCCCGACCATCATCTCGGCATCGGATCGGGCAGCCATGCCGAGCAGACCGGCGGCGTGATGATCGCCTATGAGAAGGTCGCGCTCGCCGAGCGGCCGGACTGGACGGTGGTCGTCGGCGACGTCAACACCACCGCGGCCTGCGCGATGGTCGCCGCCAAGCTCCAGATCCCGCTCGTCCACCTGGAGGCGGGCCTCCGGAGCCGCGACAAGGCGATGCCGGAGGAAGTGAACCGGCTCGTCACCGACTGCCTCGCCGACGTGCTCTGGACGCCCTCGCCCGACGCCGACGCCAACCTCATCGCCGAAGGCGTCGATCCGGAGCGGATCAGCCGGGTCGGCAACATCATGATCGACAGCTTCGAGCTCGTCCGACCCGCGATCGAGGCGGCGGACGGCGCGGCCCGCCTCGGGCTGGAGCGCGGCGGCTATGCCGTCGTGACGGTTCACCGCCCCGCCAACGTCGACGATCCGGCCGAGCTCAAGCGGCTGGTCTCGGCTCTCGTCAAGGTGCAGCAGCGCCTGCCTCTGGTCTTCCCCGTCCACCCGCGCACCCGCGCCCGCCTCGCCGCAGCCGGCCTGGGCGCGGCGCTCGCGGCGGCGGGCGTCCGGCTGCTCGAGCCGCTCTCCTACGTCGAGTTCATGGGCCTCGTCGTCGGCGCCGCGGCGGCGATCACGGACTCGGGCGGCGTCCAGGAGGAGACGACCTATCTCGGCATCCCGTGCCTGACGCTGCGGCGGAACACCGAGCGGCCGGTGACCATCCAGGAAGGGACCAACCGGCTGGTCTGCGCCGAGACGCTGCCGGATGCGCTGCGCCACGCGCTGCGCGCGCCCGGGTCGGAGCGCCGCCGCCCGCAATATTGGGACGGCCGGACCGCCGCCCGCTGCGTCGGCGACCTGCGCCGCCGGAGCCTCGACATCGAGGCGGGAGCGATCGCCGCGGAGTGATCCCTCAGGAGGCGAGCCGCCAGGCCGCCCAGCCGATCAGCAGCACCGACAGGCCGAGCCAGGTAAAGGCGAGGACCGCCGCGAGGCGGCGCAGGGCCGGGCTCTGCGGGCGCCCGCCCTTGCGCTGGCTGCCGAGCCGGTAGATGGCGAAGCCGGAAGCCGCGCCGAGCAGCACGAAGACGAAGGTGAGGAGCACGCCTCGGCGAAGCTCAGCGCGGCGGCTGCGGCTGGCCGCGCAGTTCGGCGAGCACTTCGCCGATGATCCGCTCGCGGGTGCGCAGCCCCGGATGGGCGCTGACGATCGTGAGGATCGAATCCGGCCGCGCATAGAGGCGGCGCCAGAAGGGGATGACGACATCGAGGTCGTAGCCGGCGGCGGCGAGGAGGCGCACCGACAGCCGGTCCGCCTCGATCTCGGTGGCGCGGACGAGGCGCGCGTTGCGGCCGAGATTGCGCATGATGCCGCCCGTCGGCACGCCCTGCGCCTCGAGCTGCTGCGGGTGGCGCAGGATGTTGTGCGCAAGCTCGTGCGCCATCGCGACGGCGAGCTCGTCGTCGCTGCGGAAGAAAGCGAGGAAGCGCGTTGTCATGATCGCGTAGCGGCCGTCGGCAAAGGCGTTGGCCTGGCTCGACCGGGCGAGGCGGCCGCGCGCCGGGCAGCCGGGGATCGAGGCGAGGGTGACGGACAGGGGGCGGCCCTGGCGGAGGAGGTCGAGCCGGACGGGGCCGCTGCGGAGCCGCTCCTCGAGCAGGACCTCGGAGGCGACGGTGCGCGGGCGCCAGCGGTCCGGATCGCTCTCGGCGGCGATCTCCGTCGGCGACGGGAAAGGCGTGCCGCCGGCGGCGACGAGGACGTCTCCGGCGGCGAGGCCCGACTGCGCGGCCGGGCTGCCTTCGACGACCGAGAGGATGCCGGGACCCCGGTCGACGCCGTAGCGCGCGATCGCCTCCGGCCGGTCGGCGGGCGCATATTCGGCGAGGTGGTGGAAGGCGAGGCCGGTGAGGGGATGGAGATCGGGACAATATGCGCGGCCGGCGAGCCCGAGCCGATAGACCATCGACACGATCCGGTGGTCGGTGGGGCGGAGGAAGCTTCCGGGAGCGGACGCCGCCGGCGCCGCGGCCTGCGCGTGGAGCTCGCCGGCGGCCGGCCCGGCCAGCGCCAGTGCGGCGGCGATCGATGCTGGGATGAAGCGCTTCATTGGGGCGACATTGGGGCGACGCTTACTCTCGCACGGCCGCCGGGGGAGGCCGGAGGCACAAAAAAACAGCCGGGCGAGACTAGTCTCACCCGGCCGGAGATTTCAAGCTGACGGCCCGGAGGCCGGCCCGATCACGGGCTGTGGGGCGGATCCTCGTCGTCGTGCATCGCGGCAAGGATGCCCAGGATGATCGCGACGATGGCGATCAGCGGAATGATGAAGCCGCCGCGGAGCTCGCTGCCCTCAACGGTTTCGCCCGCGGGCTCGACCGGAGCACTCTGCGCAGCGGCAACCGTCGGCGCCGCCATCAATGCGAGCGCTGAGGCCGCAGTGACAACTTTCTTGAAAACCACGTCAGCTTCTCCCTTCAAAACAACATCTGGTCTCTATTTGTGGCCCTGATATCGGAGGCACCCGCGGCTGTCCAGCCCCGAAATGCCCGCGTCCGGCCCTGCCCAAGCTCCGTATCCCCTCGCGGGTTTACGAAGTCTGAAGTGGGCCGAACGCCCCGTCGTCCGAAAGGTTCAGCCGGTCCGCCGCCGCAAAGGACTTGCGAAGCGCCGCGGAAAAAGCGAAGCGTCCCGGTGCCGGGGCGGGTCACGTTTGTCGGCGGATATCAGTGGCTTGCCTCCTCGCGGGCCGACGGAGTCGCGTGATGCTTTCGAAGTCTCTGCTGCAACGCTGTTCGGCGGCCCTGCTCGCCCTCGCCGCCCTCCTTCTCCCCCAGCCTGCGCCGGCCGCGGTGGAGATCACCTTCTACGCCCGCGAGATGGGGAGCCAGTTCCCCCACGGCTTCGTCACCCTCGAAGGCACCCCCGACCGGGGCGGGGAGAGAATCAGCACCAACTATGGCTTTACGGCAACACATGTGTCTCCGGCGATCCTGTTCGGCTCCGTGCGCGGAGTCGTCGAGCCGTCGAGCGAGGGCTATGTCCGCGGCAGCGAGGCGCATTTCGCCTTCACCCTCACCGACGCGGAATATGACAAGGTGATGGAGACGGTGGCGCGCTATGCGGCGCTGCCGCAGCCCTCCTACAGCCTCAACCGGCGCAACTGCGTCCACTTCATCGGCGACGTCGCGGCCGCGCTCGGCATGTCGGCGGACGTGCCGCGCAACCTCAACCGCCGGCCGCGCTCGTTCCTCGAGCTCGTCGTCCGCAACAACCGCGCCTGGCTGGACCAGCGCCAGGCGCGGATCCTGCGCGAGCCGCCGGCGCCGCGGCCCGAACGGCGCCGCCGCGGTTGACGAAGCGGCGGGCAAGGCCGCATCGTCGCCGCTCACGGACCAAGCGGGCGCAATTGCATATCACCGACTTGAGCAGCATCGGGCCGGCGGCATGACCGGGCAGCGGATCACGCCGGTAATCCTGTCGGGCGGCGCCGGATCGCGGTTGTGGCCGCTCTCCACCGCGGCGACGCCGAAGCAGTTCCTGGCGCTGACGGGCGAGCGGACGATGCTCCAGCTCACCGCCCTGCGGGTTGCGGACCAGGCGATGTTCGATGCGCCGGTGGTGATCGCCGCGGAAGCGCATCTCGAGACGATCGGGCGCCAGCTCGGCGAGATCGGCGTCGCGCCGTCGCGGCTGATCCTGGAGCCGTGCGGGCGCGGCACGGTGGCGGCGGCGGCGCTCGCCGCGCTGACCGCCGACGCGGACGAGCTCCTGCTGCTGATGCCGAGCGACCATCTGATCCGCACGCCGGAGCGGCTGCTGGCGGCGGTCGAGGCGGCGCGGGCGCCCGTCGGCGAGGGCTGGCTGGCGACGTTCGGCGTCGCCGCCGCCTATCCGGAGACCGGCTACGGCTATATCCGCGAAGGGGCGGACATCGCGCCGGGCGTGCGCCGGGTCGAGCGCTTCGTCGAGAAGCCCGCCGCCGAGGCCGCCGCGCGGATGGTGGCGGAAGGCGTCTATCACTGGAACGCGGGCATCTTCCTCTTCCGGGCGGGGACTTTCCTCGAGGCGCTGCGCAGCCACGCGCCGGACATCCTCGCCGCGGTCGCCGAGTCTCTGGGCGGCCATGACGGACAGGTGCCGGTTCGGCCGGACGCGGAGGCGTTCGCCCGCTGCCGGAGCGACTCGATCGACCGGGCGGTGATGGAAAAGGCGGAGCGAATCGCGGTCGTGCCGGTGGAGATGGGCTGGTCCGACATCGGCAGCTGGGACGCGCTGCACGACGTCGCGTCCAGGGACGCCGACGGAAACGCGGTCTCGGGCGCAGCCACCCTCATCGACGGCCGCTCCTGCCTGGTCCGCTCGGAAGGGCCGCGGATCGTCGCGATCGGCGTCGAGGACCTGATCGTCGTCGCGACCGCCGATGGGGTGCTGGTCGTGCCGCGCGGGCAGAGCCAGCGGGTGCGCGATGCGGTCGCGGCCCTGTCGGAGCCAGCGAAGCCCTAGGCGAAGTCGCGAACCTCGCCGCCCGAATAGGCGATCAGCAGGTCCGCGGCGGCGGAAAGCTCCAGCTCCGCCTGCCCCTCCACGGTCCAGACCGATCCGGCACGCAGCGGGCGACCGTCGACCGAACCGGAATCGATCACCGGGATGAGCAGGATCGCGCCCGCCCCCGCGCCGCCGAGCGGGACCGTCCGCGCGCCCGTCCAGCGTTCGAGGACGAAGTTCCCGCCGGCGACATGGACCTCGCGGCCGTCGCCGGGCGCCGCGGGGGCGGGCGGCGGCACATAGGGCGCGGGCCGCGCGACGCTCACCGCCTCGTTGAGGTGGAGCTCGCGGCCGCGGCCGTGGTCGTAGAGCCGGTAGGTGACGTCGCAATTCTGCTGGATCTCGATCAGCGACAGGCCCGCGCCGATGGCGTGGATCGTGCCGGCCGGCGAATAGAGGATCTCGCCGCGCCGGACCGCACGACGGTCGAGCAGGCGCTCGATCCCGCCGGAGAGCGCGGCGGCGCGCAGCTCCTCCCGGCCGATCTCGCGGACGAGCCCCATGCCGATCGTCGCCCCGGGCTCCGCGTCGAGGATCAGCCAGGCTTCGTCCTTGCCGGAGCGAAGGCCGCGGCGCCTCGCCTGACCGTCGTCGGGATGGACCTGGACCGAGAGCACGTCCGAGGTGAAGAGATATTTGACCAGCAGCTCGGGCTCGGGCTCGCCCGGGGCTTCGAACCAGATCTCGCCGATCGGCCCGCGGTCGCCGGCGAGGCCGTCGAACGGCGGCGGCAGGTCGGTCCGGCCCCAGATGCGCTCCACCGGGCGGGGGCTGAGCTCGATGGCGGGCACGTCTTCTCCTCGGGTGGCGCCCGGACCGCCTAGCCGCTTTCGATCGGCGCTGCCAGTTGCCGGCTCGCGGCATTTCCCGTGCACTTCGCTGCGCTTGGGTCTTGTCCGCCCCGGCCCGATCCCTAAAGAGGCGCCGGGGGATTTCTCATCGAAAGGCTAGGTTTCGTGGACGGAGCGTCTGGACTCAGGATCGTGGTGGTCGGGCTCGGCTATGTCGGCCTCCCGCTCGCCGTCGCCCTGGCGAAGAGCTTCGCCGTCGTCGGGCTCGACATCGACAGGCGCCGCATCGGCGAGCTGAAGGCCGGCCGCGACCGCACCGGCGAGATCGGCGAGGCGGCGCTCGCCGCGACGACGCTGACGCTCACCGCCGATTCGGCGGACGCCCGGGGCGCCGACCTCTACATCGTCACCGTGCCGACGCCGGTCGACGAGAAGTGCGAGCCGGACCTCGGCCCGGTGATCGGCGCCACCCGCGCGCTCGCCGGCCTGCTCGACGGCGCCCGCAAGCCGGTGATCGTCTACGAAAGCACCGTTTATCCCGGCGTCACCGACGAAATTTGCGGGCCGCTGATCGAGCAGGTTTCCGGCCTGAAGCGCGGCGTCGATTTCTTTCTCGGCTACTCGCCCGAGCGGATTAATCCAGGCGACCGCGAGCATACGGTGGA
>DASWMB010000158.1:0-3841 GCA_036399955.1 Allosphingosinicella sp.
CAGTCGAGGACGCGCTGGTGCGGGTCCGACGTGCGGAAGGTGACGACGCGCACCCGGCATTCGCCGCTGTCCTGGCCCGCGGCTTCCGTCACCCGGCCGCCGGGATAAGGCGGAAAGGCGGCAGGCAGGCGCTCGGCCCATTCCATGCCGTACTGGAAGGACGAGGCGGGGCCGCGCCCGCCGACGCCGCAGCTGCGGTTGCTGAGCGGCGCGGCACCGGCCGACGGATGCTCGGCGGACGCGCGGCGCGCCGGCGGCGGACCGCCCGCGGCGGGATATTCCGCGCGGATCGGCAGCTCGGGCGGGCGCACGTTGTGGCGGTTCGCCTGCTGGGCGAGATTGGGATCGGTGAGGATCTGGTCCTCGAGCGCGCTGGTCAGCGCCGGATCGGCGTCGTTGAGCGCGATGTCGTTCGCCTCGCTCCCCTGCCCGCAGGCGGCAAGGGCGAGGGTGGCTGAAAAGGCGGTCAGACGGAAAAGCATGACGGCGCGGCTGGGCATATCGGCTTCCTCATCGAAGCGACGCTATTGGCCCAAAGCTGCGATCAATGGGTGAGCGGATATGGTTAAGCAGCGCCTTTTCGTGGTTAACGCCGCCCCGCGCCGCCGGCTGTGCCTTTCTGGGACCGCCAGAAGCCGAAGGTTTCCGCCTGCACGGCCTCGATGAACCGCCGCGCCTGCGGCCCCTCCCACGGCCCGGCGTAACCGCGCGACCGCCCGCCGCCGGCAACCCACCAGCCCTGCCCCGGCAGCCCGTCGCTCTGGCGGACGACCAGCACCGCGAGCTCCGGCTCGCCGCGCGCCTCGGCCTCGGCGTCGATCTCGCCGAGCATCGCGCACAGCGCGCGCATCTTCGGACGCGAGAAGGAATAGCCGAGCCGCTCCAGCAGCTCCGAATAAGTGAGCGCGTGGCCGGCCTCGGCCGCCCCGACGAGATGCGCGCGCACCTCGGCCGGGTCGGCGAGCCGCTCCGCCACGTCCTCAGTCGCGGTCGACGAGGACGAGGCGCCCGTCCGTGCCGCCCTCGCGCGGCGTGAGGCGGACGCTGATCGGCGCGCCGTCGGCGTTCGTGCCGGCGAGCACCACCGCGGCGCCCTCGCGCCGTGCCTCGCCGATCGTGAAATGCTCCCGCCGCGCCGGATCGCGATACCAGGCGGCGACGCGGTCGACCGGCTCGGCGGCGACGAAGCGCAGCTCGACGCTGTCGCGCCCCTGCGTGCGGTCGCCGCCGTCGCCCTGGACGTGGACGCCGCTCACCTGCGCGCCGGGCGGCAGCACCTCGCTGTTCGCATCGACGCCGGCGCGGCCGCGCATCGCGTCCGGAACCGCGATCGCGATGTCGACGCCGGGCGCCTTGATCGACAGCCGCCCCTCCTCGGCCTTGCCCGCGGCGCCGGCCTTGCCATGGTCTGCGGCATGCGCGGCGGCGGCGCGCTCGGCCGCTTCGATCTTCGCCGCCTCCTGCCGCTCGCTCTCCCCCGACGGCATCGAGCAGCCGGCGGCGGCGGCCGCGGCGCAGAGCGGAAACAGGACTGACCTCAGGTGCATCGCCTCTCCTCCCTTCCGCGAAGCCTATGCCCGCCCGCGCCGCGTCACAAGCCCGAGGCAGCGCTTGCCGCCATCAGCCCCGCCGTCTAGCGCCGCGCGCGATGACCGACCAGCACCGCACCCACCGCGCCGGGCTCCTGCTCGGCCTCGGCGCCTATCTGATGTGGGGCGTGCTCCCGATCTACTTCAAGGCGATCGACCATGTCTCGGCGTTCGAGATCGTCGCCCACCGGATCGTCTGGTCGCTGATCTTCCTCGCCGCCCTCGCCACCGTCTGGCGCCGCTGGCCCGGCATCCGCGCGGCGCTCGGCACCGGCAAGGTCCTCCTCACCCTCATCCTCACCTCGATCCTGATCGCCGCCAACTGGGTGATCTGGATCTACGCGGTGGTCTCCGGCTACGTCCTCGAAGGCAGCCTCGGCTATTATCTCAATCCACTGGTCAACGTCGTCCTCGGCGTCTTCGTCCTCAAGGAAAAGCTCACCCGCGCCCAGAAGCTCGCCGTCCTGCTCGCCGCCGCCGGCGTCGGCGTCCTCGCCGCCGGCGCGAGCGGGGCGATCTGGATCAGCCTCAGCCTCGCCGGCTCCTTCGCCCTCTACGGCTTCCTCCGGAAGGTCGCGCCGGTCGATTCGATCGAGGGACTGACCATCGAGACCGCCTTGCTGACGCCGCTCGCCCTGGGCTTCATCCTCTGGCTGCAGTCCGAGGGGAGGAGCGGCTTCCTCGCCGGCTCGACGCAGACGGACCTGCTCCTCGTCGCCGCCGGCGCGATCACGGCCGTCCCGCTCCTCCTCTTCACCGCCGCCGCCCGGCGCCTGCCTTATTCGACGCTCGGCTTCCTCCAATATATCGCCCCCTCGCTCCAGTTCCTGCTCGCCGTCTTCGCTTATGGCGAGCGCTTCACCCTCGCCCATGCTATCTGCTTCGGCGCGATCTGGGCGGCGCTGGTGATCTTCGCCTTCGAAGGGATCAGGACGTCGGCCAAAGCGAGAGGAGCAACGCGATGAAGCTTTTCCTCCCCGCCGCCTCGTTTCTCGCCGCCGCATGCGCGGCCGTCCCGCCCGCCGAGGCCCCGAACCCGGACGGTGCCGGCAGCGGCCGCTGCTACGGCTCCACCCGCGACTGGCGCGCCTGGATCGACGCCATGCCGGGGACCGGCCGCCCCGGCCTCGTCGTCACCGGCACCGTCACCACGCCGACCGGCGGCCACCGCAATGTGCTGACGCTCGGCCCCACCCTGCGCAGCGAGCCGCCGCAGCAGATCGTCAACCTCGAGATCCGGACCCGGGGCGACGTCGTCACGACGGCCGTCACGACAGAGGACGTGCGCGCCCGCTTCCCGGCGCTGCCGCGCTACGGCGCGATCATCATCCGCTGCAACGGCGAGGAGGTCGGCCGCGTGAGCCCGGTCGAGACCGCGCACTGAGCCTTCAGATTTTGATCTTCCTCGGCATCACCCGGTAGCAGCGCCGCTCCAGGCAGCCGCCGGCGCCGTCCCCGAGATAGGCCTCGCCATGGGCTTCGCGCGCCCGCTCGTTCGCTGCCTCCCACGCCTCCTGGCGCTCCGAATGGCGCGTGGTCTGGTCCGGCAGCCCTTCCTGCCGCACTTCCCAGCCGTCTCCGGCGGGCTCCACCCAGAAGTTCCTGCCGACCATGTCGCCGGTGGAACGACCGGCGCGGGATGAGGTTGCGTCCTCAATCGAACGTTGCGGCGAGCGCCGGCCATAGGACCATCGCGATGCCGACGACGCTGACCAGGAAGATGAGAGTGCGCACCTTCGGGATGCCGAGGGCATAGACCGGCAGATAGACGGCGCGCGCCACCAGCCAGATCAGGGCGCCCGCCGCCGTCCAGCGGTCGTGCAGCCCCGTCGCATAGATGATGAGGATCGCCGCCGCGGCGACCGGAAACGTCTCGAAGAAATTGGCCTGCGCCCGCGCCAGCCGGCCGACGATCGGCTCCGGCGGCGGCAGCGCCTCGTCGCGCGCGCCCATGTTCCAGGCGGTGCCGTACTGCCGGGTCTTGAGCCGCACCGCGGCGAAGATGTGGACGAGGGCGAGGACGCAGCCCCAGGCGAGCACGACGAGTTCTGTGGTCATGCGCGCACCATGCCCGCCGCGCGGCGCGGGCGCAATTCAGCCGGTCGGCCGGAACCTCCTCCGCTCCGGATCGAAGGCGCAGCGATAGCGCCCCTTGATGCAATCGTTGAAATAGCGCCCCGCCGATTGCGCGCCCTTCAGCGCGTCGTACATCGAGGCGGGCACGCCATAATAGATGTAGCGGCCCGTCGCCC
>DASWMB010000159.1:0-5186 GCA_036399955.1 Allosphingosinicella sp.
GGACCTCTATCTCGGCTACGACCCGGCCGGCGGCGCCGCGTTCGCCAGCGCGGTGCACGCGGAGATCGGCTGAGCTTGCGCCTCGTGCAGCATAAAAATGCTGCGCAGCATGTGGCCGTGGCGCCACTTCGTTCAGCGGACTGAAACCCGCCTGTGGATAAATCTAAGTTAGATGTTGCGTCATGATTCCCCCCGCCTGTATTCAACCGCGGGGGCCGGGAGGGGTTTGATGAGTAGGCTTGTCAAAGAATTTATTGAAATCAAGGATTTCACCACGCTCAATGCGCTAATCGAGCAGCTCGTCGCCTTGCGCGCCGCGCTGCCCGACTCGGCGGATGCGGAGGTGAAGCTGCGCGGCGACGATGTGTTCGGGCGACAGCTGTGCGTCTCGTACATGCGGCCGCAGACCGGCGCCGAGGCGGAGTGCGACGCGCGCTACGCCAGCGCCTATCGCGAGTCGCGCGAGCGCGAGCTGCAGCGCCTGCAGGAAGAGCTCGGCGTCGTCTGCCGCGCGCCGCGCTCGCGGGCGCGTCGGCTGAGGATCGTCGCCTGACCGCCTAGCGCACCTTGCGCATCCAGAGGGTGAGTATGGCGAGCGTCGCCGCCGTCCACGCGGCGACGAAGGCCATGACGCCGGCGGGCACCTCCGGCGGCGCGCCGCCCGTGCCGTAGCTCATGATCTCCCGGTAACCGAAGACGCTCGCCAGCATCAGGCAGGCGACGGTGACCGCGTAGGCGGCGAGCACCGGCGCACGGTAGCCGCCCTCCGCCCGCCGCTCCTGCCGCTTCGCCTGCAAATAGGCGCCGGTGAGGCAGAGGCCGGAAAGGGCGAGGCCGAACAGGAACCACGGCACCTTGCTCCACAGGCCGGCGAAATTGCCGAAATGTATGGGGTCGGCCATGTCGATCCAGCGCCGATAGGCGCCGAGCTCGGCCGAACGCTGGACGCGGAGCACGCGGCCGCTTCGCGAATCGAGCCACACCCGCGCCGCCCGGTCACGAAGCACGGCGCCGCCGTCCTGCCCGTGCACTTCGAACAGGCCTGCCTCCACGTTGCCGAGGATCACGGCGTTGATCCGCAGCTCCGGATGAGCGCGCTCAGCCAGCGCGAGGAGTTCGGCGAGCGGCAGTGGAGCCGTGCCCTTTGCCGGCTTCACCTCCGGCGCCGGCGGGCCGCCGGGGACATGGCGTTCGGCGAGGTACCAGAGGCCGGTGAGGCCGATGGCAAGGATGAACCAGAGGCTCCACAGGCCGGTCAGCTTGTGCACGTCGCTCCAGAACACCTTGGCGCCGCGGCGGCGCTCGAGCTTCAGGAAGCCGCGCCAGAAGCGGCGGTAGAAGACGAGGCTCGTCACGGCTGAAGCGAGGAGCGGGATCGACAGGAGGGCGACGATCCAGTCGCCGAAAGGAACGCCCAGGATCGGCCAGTCCTCGATGAACAATGCCATGTGGAAGCTGCGGAAGAAGCGCTGCACCCCGAAGAGCGAACGCACGCCGAGCAGCTCGCCGGTCGCAGGGTCGCCGTCGACGCGGCGGATCGCACCGTCGGCATCCTCCGCCCAGGCCTCCAGCGCGGTGCCGGGGCCGTGGCTGGCGGTCATCTGCATCACCCACCAGTCGGGATGCGCCGCGGCAATCTCGCGCTCGAATGCCGCCCACGCCACCCGCTCGGTCGCCGGCGCGGCGGCCACGCCCGGATCGAGCGCGAGGTCGATCTCGCGGCTGAACACGGCGATCGTGCCCGACCAGCAAACGACGAACATCAACAGGCCCGTGGTGAGGCCGATCCAGCTGTGCCAGCGGAACCAGCTCTGCCGCGTCATTCAGGCGCGAGCGCTCACCATTCGGCGAAGTTGCCGTCGGCCGTACGAAAGATGGGATTGCGCCAGCGATGCCTGTCCTTGTGCGATTCGCGGACGGCATCCTCGTCGATCCCGATGCCTAGGCCCGGGCCGGTTGGGATCGGAAGGTTGCCGTCGACCGGCGTCAGCGCCGCCTTGTCGGAGCAGTAGCTGAACAGGTCCGCGCCGACATTGTAGTGGATGCCCAGCGACATCTCCTGGATGGCGAGATTGGGGGTGCAGGCGGCGAGCTGGAGGCAGGAGGCGAGCGCGAGCGGGCCGAGCGGGCAATGCGGCGCGACGGCGACGTCGAACGCCTCCGCCATCGCGGCGATCTTGCGCGCCTCGAGAATGCCGCCGCAATGGCTGAGGTCGGGCTGGATGATGTCGACCGCGCCCGAGAGCAGGAACGGCTTGAAGTCCCAGCGCGAATGGAGCCGCTCGCCGAGCGCGATCGGCGTCGAGACCAACTGGGACAGCTGCGCCAGCCCCTCGGGATTCTCGGAAAGGAGCGGCTCCTCGATGAACAGGAGGCCGAGCGGCTCCAGCGCCCTGGCGAGCTGCTTGGCGAGCGGCTTGTGGACGCGGCCGTGGAAGTCGAGGCCGACGTCGACGCCCGCCGCCTGCGCCGCCTGCGCCCGCGCGATCACCTCGTCGAAAAGCCGCGGCGTGCCGATCCAGTCCATCTCGGCCGTCGCATTCATCTTGATCGCGGTGAAGCCCTGGGCGCGCCGCGCCGCCGCCGCTTCGGCCACATCGTCGGGGCGGTCGCCGCCGATCCAGGCATAGGCCCGGATATGCTCGCGCACCTTGCCGCCGAGCATCTCCCACGCGGGCAGGCCGAGCACCTTGCCCTTCAGGTCCCAGCACGCCTGCTCCAGGCCGGCCAGCGCGGACATCAGCACCGGCCCGCCGCGGTAGAAGCCGCCGCGATAGCCGACCTGGAAGATGTCCTCGATCCGGAACGGATCGGCGCCGATGAACCGGTCGCGGAACGCCTCGAAGGCGCCGTCCACGGCCTCGGCCCAGCCCTCGAGGCTCGCCTCGCCCCAGCCGACGGCGCCGTCGTCGCTCTCGACGCGCACGAACAGCCAGCGCGGCGCCACGTAGAAGGTCTCGATCCGCCCGATCTTCATCTCACGTCTCCGGCCTCGGGCCCTGGGTTGTAGCGCCGCCCCGCGGCATCGCGATCGCTCTGCTCGTCGAGCTTCTTGATCGGCACGACGAGACAGACGCTGGAGGCGGGGAGCACGTTCCGCCAGTCCTTGATGAGCTGCTTGTAGGCGCGCCCGACCGGGCGGATGTTGCGGTCGAGATCGTAGAGCCCGAGCGGATTGACGCGGTTGTTGCGCTCGCGCAGCGCCGTGTCCCAGTCGATCTGGTCGGTGAGCGAATACCAGGTGAAGCCGACGGTGGGGATGCCGACGTTCCTGAGGCGCAGCACGTTCGCCCACTCCTTCCACAGCCATTTGACCGCTTCGTCGCCGTTCGGTCCTTCGGAGAGGTTGGTCTCCGTGTGCATCACCGGCAGGCGGTAGCGGTCGTAATATTGGCGGGTGATCTCGGAATAGCCGAACGTCTCTCCGGCCGCGACCGTATGGCCGTCTGCATAGACCCGGTGCTCGTTCGTCCAGTAGTAATCGTTGCCGAGGATGCAGTGCTGCTTCAGGCGGTGCGAGAGGAAGAAATGGTACTCCTCGCGCGTCAGCCCGTTGTCCATCAGATACTCGTACATCTCGCTGTCCACGCGAAGCCCGTAATTGAGGTCGAGCGTCAGGAAGCGCTGCGAGTTCAGCACCTCGGCGCGATGGATCGCGGCCGGGCTGTCGGCGTGGAAATATTCCGAGCTCTCGGACTGGATGAAGATCGCGTCCGGGCGGCGCTTCAGGATCTCGATCATCGCAAGGACGTTCGCCTTGACGATGTTCTTGAGCGCCGTGACGAACGAGCGGTCGTCCTTCGCCTGCTCGTTCCACCAGCCATATTTGGCCGAGAATGTCGCGCAGATGAACATCTCGTTGACCGGGGTGTAGAGCTGCACCCAGGGATAGCGCTCGGCGAAGGCGGCGGCATAGCCGGCGAAGAGCTGCGGAAAGTCGCCGTTCTGGAAGTTGCCGATCCAGTCGGGCACGCCGAAATGGCAGAGGTCGACGATCGGCGTGATCTCGCGCCGCTTCAGCTCCGCGAACGTCGCGTCGGAGAAGCTCCAGTCGAACGTGTCGGGCCCGAGGAAGGTGCGGTGGAGCGGCGGGCCGTAGCGCAGATACTGGAGCCCGACTTCCTCGACGCAGTCGAAATCGTCCATCCACCGGTCGTAGTGGAAGGAGGCGGCCATCTGGTCGATCCGCGTGCGGCCGTTGTGGATCGTCGGAATGCTGTTCTCGATCCCGGTCGCGAACATGAAATTGGCGATGGTAACCGCTCCTTGCCCCCGCGCGCGCCTCTCTTGCGGAGCGCTTTCGAAGCTTTTCGCTAGCCTTCGCGCGCAGGATGGTCAAACAGCCGCGAAGCCCGAACGAGAGGTAAGGATGCGCTGGACCGAAGGCTTCATCGCAGTCGACTGGGGGACGACGAACCGGCGCGGCTATCTGCTCGACGGCGCCGGCGCGCTCATCGACGAGGTGGAGGACGAGAGCGGAATCCTCTCGGTTCCGGCCGGCGGCTTCCCGTCGGCGGTGGCGCAGCTCCGGGAGCGGCTCGGCGACCGCCCGCTGCTGCTCGCCGGAATGGTGGGCTCGAACCGCGGCTGGATCGAGGCGCCGTACGTACCCTGTCCGGCGGGCGCCGGGGAGCTCGCCGCACACATCATCTGGGCGGAGGAGGGGCGGACGGCGATCGTGCCGGGCCTGTCGTTCCTGAACGACCGGCGCGCTGACGTGATGCGCGGGGAGGAGGTGCAGATGTTCGGCGCCCTCGCCGCTGGTTCGGTCGCGCAGGACGCTCTGGTCTGCCATCCGGGGACTCACAACAAATGGGTCACGATCGAGGGCGGCCGCGTCACCCGCTTCCGCACCGTGATGACGGGCGAGCTGTTCAGCCTGCTCAAGGAGCGCAGCATCCTCTCGGACCTCCTTCAGGCGTCGGACGTCACCGCCGGCGCGGCGTTCGAGGCGGGCGTGATGCACGGCCTCTCGGACGAGGACCTCACCGCCGAGCTGTTCTCGGTGCGCGCGCGCGTCCTCCTCGACCAGGCGGAGCGCGAGGACGCGGCCTCCTACACCAGTGGCCTCCTCATCGGCACCGACCTGCGCACCGGACTGCGCCACGCCGGCGAGGGCGAGATCGTGGTGATGGGCCGGCCGGAGCTCACCGGGCTTTACGCGGCTGCACTGAAGGTGGCGGGAT
>DASWMB010000160.1:0-12852 GCA_036399955.1 Allosphingosinicella sp.
GATCGGCATGAAGATCAGCGGCGTGGACATCCGTCCCGGCAACATCATCGAATATGAAGGCGGCATCTGGCGCGCGGTGAAGATCCAGCACACCCAGCCCGGCAAGGGCGGCGCCTACATGCAGGTCGAGATGAAGAACCTCATCGACGGCCGCAAGAACAATGTCCGCTTCCGCAGCGCGGAGACCGTCGAACGCGTCCGCCTCGATACCAAGGATTTTCAATTCCTGTTCGCCGATGGCGACATGCTGACCTTCATGGACAAGGACACCTATGAGCAGATCACGCTCCCAACCGATCTTCTCGGCGATGCCGCCGCCTTCCTCCAGGACGGCATGGACGTGGTCATGGAGCTTTACGACGAGCGGCCGATCTCGGTGCAGCTTCCCGACCAGATCGAGGCGACCATCGTCGAGGCCGACGCCGTGGTGAAGGGGCAGACGGCGTCTTCGAGCTACAAGCCCGCGATCCTCGACAACGGCGTCAGGGTGATGGTGCCGCCGCACATTTCGAGCGGAACCCGCATCGTCGTCGATGTTTACGAGCAGACCTACGTCCGCCGGGCGGACTAAAGCTCACCAGCTCCCTCTCCCGCTCGCGGGAGAGGGTTGGGGTGAGGGTCTTCTTCTTCTTTTCCGCGTCGGTAGAAGAAGAAGACCCTCACCCTCTCACCCGCCTTCGCTGACGCTTCGGCGGGCGGGCCCCTCCCTCTCCCGCAAGCGGGAGAGGGGCTTCAACGGAGACCCCCTTGGTTAGCCACTCCGGCCTCATCACCGTCATGCAGAAGGCGGCGCGCAAGGCGGCGCCGCGGCTCCGCCGGGCCTTCGGCGAGGTCGAGCAGCTGCAGGTGAGCCGCAAGGGGCCCGCGGACTTCGTGTCGGTGGCGGATCGCGAAGCCGAGCAGACGGTGATGGAGGAGCTGCGCCACGCGCGGCCGGACTGGGGCTTCCTGATGGAGGAAGCCGGCACGATCGAGGGCAATCCGACGAAGCCCCGCTGGGTCGTCGATCCCATCGACGGCACCTCGAACTTCATCCACGGCATTCCGCATTTTGCGGTGTCGATCGCCGTCCAGGAGCCGAAGCCCGGCGGCACCGGCTGGGGCGACGTGACCCAGGGCCTCGTCTACCAGCCGCTCACCGACGAGAGCTATTGGGCGGAGAAGGGCCGGGGCGCCTGGCTCAACGAGCGTCGCCTGCGCGTCTCCTCGCGCCGCAACCTCGACGACGCGCTGATCGCGACCGGGGTGCCCTATCTCGGCCATGGCGATTTCGGCCGCTTCGAGAAAATCCTGGCCGCGGTCGCGCCCGAGGTGGCCGGCATCCGCCGCTTCGGGTCGGCCGCGCTCGATCTCGCCTGGGTGGCGGCGGGCCGCTACGACGGCTTCTGGGAGGAAGACCTTCAGTTCTGGGACATCGCCGCGGGCGTGCTCCTCGTCCGCGAGGCGGGCGGCTTCGTCACCGACTTCCGCGGCGGGGATGCGGCCCTTGCCAAGGGTCAGGTGCTCGCCGCCAACGACCAGATCCACTCGCGGCTCCACAGGCTGGTGGCCGGGGCCGTCCGCACGGCCTGAGCAGCCGGCTTGCGGTAGGTTAACTTCGCCGCCGCCGGCCTGCGCGACGCGCCGCATCTTGCGGAACAAAGGCAGGTTTCCGGCCGCTTTGGCCCGAGTCCCGCCCTTGCCTCGCGCGGCCCCCGGTCCTAGAGGACGCGCAACCTTCGTCCTGGAGTTTTAGCGATGGCGTCCGCCGCCGCAGAATATCTTCCGATCCTCCTGTTCCTCGCCGTCGCGCTGGGGCTCTCGCTCGCCTTCGTGGTGCTGCCGATGATCGCCTCGCGCTTCACCGGCTCGTCCAATCCCTATCCCGACAAGCTCGCCGAATATGAGTGCGGCTTCCCAGCCTTCGAGGACAGCCGCGCCCAGTTCGACGTTCGCTTCTACCTCGTCGCGATCCTGTTCATCATCTTCGACATCGAAGCCGCCTTCCTCTTCCCCTGGGCCGTCTCGCTCGGCGTGGCGGGGATCGTCGGCTGGGCGGCGATGATGATCTTCCTCGCGGAGCTCGCTTTGGGCTTCGCCTATGCCTGGAAGAAGGGAGCGCTCGAGTGGGAGTGATCCTCGATCCCAGGCACGAGAACGAGCGGCCGGCCGACCTCCAGCAGCCGGATCCCCAGTTCTTCTACGATCTCCAGTCGGAGGTCGCCGACAAGGGCTTCCTCGTCACCTCGACGGAGGACCTGTTCCAGTGGGCGCGGACCGGCTCTCTGTGGTGGATGACCTTCGGCCTCGCCTGCTGCGCGGTCGAGATGATTCATGTCAACATGCCGCGCTACGACCTTGAAAGATTTGGCGTTGCCCCGCGCGCCTCTCCGCGCCAGTCGGACGTGATGATCGTCGCCGGGACGCTGTGCAACAAGATGGCGCCGGCGCTGCGCCGGGTCTACGACCAGATGTCGGAGCCGCGCTACGTCATCTCGATGGGCAGCTGCGCCAATGGCGGCGGCTATTATCATTACAGCTATTCGGTGGTGCGCGGCTGCGACCGGATCGTGCCGGTGGACATCTACGTCCCCGGCTGCCCGCCGACGGCGGAAGCCCTGCTCTACGGCGTCATGCAGCTGCAGCGGAAGATCCGCCGCATCGGCACGATCGAGCGGTGAGGGGGGTCATGGGTCTCGCGACCATCTGCATGCCCGCTCATCCTGAGGAGGGACTGAGCTTGGCGAAGGCCCGTCTCGAAGGACGGCACCGGTCCTTCGAGACGCCGCTTCGACTTCGCTCAGCGGCTCCTCAGGATGAGCGGGAGTGGGCGTTCTGATGGGTAACAATTCGGCCCCCCGTGTCGCGCCGCGTCTCGGCATCATCGAGGACGTCACCGCCGCGCTCGGCGACATGCTCCTCGACGCGAAGGACGCGGTCGGCGAGGTCTCGCTCACCGTGCGGCGGGAGAGCATCGTCGAGGTCTGCGAGACGCTGCGCGACCGCTTCGAATATCAGCAGCTGATGGAGATCGCCGGCGTCGACTATCCGGGCCGCGCGGAGCGGTTCGAGGTGGTCTACCATCTCCTCTCGGTGACGAAGAACCACCGCATCCGGATCCGCGTCTCCGCCGACGAGGACGTGCCGGTGCCGTCGGTGACGGGGGTCTGGCCGGTCGCCGGGTGGCTCGAGCGGGAAGTGTTCGACATGTACGGCGTGCTCTTCTCCGGCAACAACGACCTTCGCCGAATCCTCACCGATTACGGCTTTCGCGGGCACCCGTTCCGCAAGGACTTCCCGCTCTCGGGCTATGTCGAGTTGCGCTATTCCGAAGAGCAGAAACGGGTGGTCTACGAGCCGGTGCGGCTCGCCCAGGACTTCCGCGCCTTCGACTTCCTCAGCCCGTGGGAAGGCGCGGCCTATATCCTGCCCGGCGACGAGAAGGCCTCGCCGCAGCAGCCGGGCGCGCCCACTCCGCTCAAGGCGGAAGAGGTGAAGAAGTGACCCATGCTCCGTTCGCCCTGAGCTTGTCGAAGGGCTGTCTTTCTTTGTGCCTCCGACAAGGTGAAGGGCAGGGCTTCGACAAGCTCAGCCCGAACGGGGTGCGGCATGGATAATCACGGCCCCGGGAGCAATGTCGGCACTGTGGACGGCGCACGCGAGGTCGAGAAGAGCGGCGCGACCGTCTCCGACATCGCCAACTACACGATCAACTTCGGGCCGCAGCACCCGGCCGCGCACGGCGTGCTCCGCCTCGTGCTCGAGCTCGACGGCGAGATCGTCGAGCGGGTCGACCCGCATGTCGGCCTGCTCCACCGCGGCACCGAGAAGTTCTGCGAGCACAAGACCTACATCCAGTCGATCCCCTATATGGACCGGCTCGATTACGTCTCGCCGATGTGCATGGAGCACAGCTACGTCCTCGCGATCGAGAAGCTGCTCGACATCGAGGTGCCGCTCCGCGCGCGGTACCTGAGGACCTTCTTCGCCGAGCTGACGCGGGTGAAGAATCACCTTCTGAACCTCGGCAGCCACGTCATGGACGTCGGCGCGATGACGCCGAACCTGTGGCTGTTCGAGCCGCGCGAAGACATCATGAACTTCTACGAGCGCGTGTCCGGCGCCCGGATGCACGCCAACTATTTCCGCCCCGGCGGCGTCCACCAGGACGTGCCGGCGGGGCTGCTCGAGGACATATCGCACTGGATGGACAACCGGCTGATGCCGCTGTTCGAGGATGCGATCAGCCTCGTCGCCGACAACCGCATCTTCAAGCAGCGCAATGTCGACATCTCGATCGTCTCCAAGGAAGACGCGCTCGCCTGGGGCTTTTCGGGACCGATGATCCGCGCCGCCGGCATCGCCTGGGACATCCGGAAGGCGCAGCCCTACGACGCCTACGACCTGGTCGATTTCGACGTGCCGGTCGGGACCAGGGGCGATTGCTACGACCGCTTCATGGTCCGCGTCGAGGAGGTCCGCCAGTCCGTCCGGATCATGAAGCAGTGCATCGCCGAGATGCCCGAGGGGCCGATCGCCTCGCTCGACCGCAAGGTGGTCCCGCCCAAGCGCGGCGAGATGAAGCAGTCGATGGAAGCGCTCATCCACCACTTCAAGCTCTACACCGAGGGCTTCCATGTGCCCGCCGGCGAGGTCTATGTCGCGACCGAGAGCCCGAAGGGGGAGTTCGGCATCTATCTGGTCGCGGACGGCACCAACAAGCCCTACCGGGTCAAGATCCGGCCGACCGGCTTTTCCCACCTCCAGGCGATGGACTTCATGACGAAGGGCCACATGCTCGCCGACGTCACCGCCATCCTCGGCTCGCTCGACATCGTCTTCGGGGAGATCGACCGATGATCGGTACCGAACTCGGCTCCTGGCTCTCGGGCGCGCTTTTCGTCGCGCTTCTCGCCGGGGTCTCGCTCTACCCCATGCTTCGGCACCGGCGCGCGGGATGGCTCGGCGTTCCGCTCGGCACCGCCGTGGGCTTGTTCGCCATATACCAGTTCGCAAGCGTGGGCTTCAGCGGTTCCGACCTGCTGCCGCTCGCGGTCGGAACCGCGATGGCGGCGTTTGCCGGCTGGCGATTGCCGTGGCCGGACTCGGGCTTTTCGGTCGTGGGGGGGCCGGCGCTCGCTCTGCTTCTGATGTCACTCCTCGGGGGCGGCGCCGACAATCCGGTGCCGTTGCTCGTCGCTGCATGCGGACTTGGCTTTATGGTCGGCGGTATCGCCTCTGCTGCCGCTTCGCTGGTGGCTGCGAGACAGGTGAGGAAGGCCCCCGCCAATGGCTGACATCCTTCCCACCTCCATGCCGGACATGGACGAGCTGCGCGCGCGCTGGGGCGGGTTCGCGTTCACTCCGGAGAACGACGGGCACGCGAAGACGATCGTCGGCCGCTATCCGCCGGGGCGGCAGCAGAGCGCCATCATCCCGTTGCTCGACCTCGCGCAGCGGCAGGTGGGGGCGGAGACGCAGACGCAAGGGTGGCTGCCCATCCCGGTGATCGAATATGTCGCGGCCTATCTCGGCATGCCCTATATGCGCGCCTACGAGGTCGCGACCTTCTACACGATGTTCAACCTGAGGCCCGTCGGCCGCTACCATGTCCAGGTCTGCGGGACGACGCCGTGCATGCTGCGCGGGTCGGACGACCTGTTCGAGGCGTGCAAGGCCAAGGGGCTGAAGAAGGGCGCGACGAGCGAGGACGGGCTGTTCACCCTCTCCGAGGTCGAATGCCTCGGCGCCTGCGCAAACGCGCCGATGGTCCAGATCAACGACGACAATTATGAGGACCTCACCTTCGAGGCGATGACCGAGATCCTCGACGCGCTCGCCCGCGGCGAGACCCCGAAACCGGGGCCGCAGGGCGTAGCCCGCCGTGCTAGCGAGCCTGAGGGAGGCGTCACCACACTGCATGAGTATTGCCCACCCGACCGGAGAGGAGGGTGACATGAAATCAGGCGCGTCCCTGCTGGCCTCGATCATCATCGGCGCTGTTGCGCTCTTTCTCGCGCTGAAGCTGCTCGGTGCGGCGCTGAAGCTCGTCGGGGTCCTGATCGCGGTCGCGCTCGCCGTCGGCGCCTATTTCGTCGTCCGAGGGATGGTCGAGAAAGGCGGCAGGAGTGGCTGAGCTCGCGATGAGGAGCGCCGTGCTCGCGTCCGCCGCTCTGCTTGCGGGCTGCGGCGATGCGCAGGCGCCCGCGAACAAGGCGGCGGCGGCCAAGGCGCCGGAGCCGGCCGGGCCGGAGCAGGCGGCCGAGCGGCTGGTCCGCCAGCGGCTCGGCACGAGCGAGATCCGCTTCGGCGAAGCACGGGCCTATCGCTCGGGCGGCGCGACGGTCGTGTGCGGGACCTATTCGGAGCCGGGCCGGCCGCACCAGCGCTTCGTGGCGGTGGACGAGGTCGACGTCTGGCTAGAGCCGGACATGGCGCCGGGGCAGATGGACCGCGCGTTCGCCGAATTCTGCAGGGACGGCGCCGCCAATGCTTGACGATAGGGATCGCATCTTCACCAATCTCTACGGCTTCCAGCATTGGGGGCTGAAGGCGGCGAGCGCGCGCGGCGACTGGGACGACACAAGGTCGCTCCTCGCGCTGGCGCAGGACGACATCATCAACATCGTCAAGGAATCCGGCCTGCGCGGGCGCGGCGGGGCGGGCTTCCCGACCGGCATGAAGTGGAGCTTCATGCCCAAGGAGCCGACGCCAGGGCGGCCGAACTTCCTCGTCATCAACGCGGACGAATCCGAGCCGGGATCGTGCAAGGACCGCGAGATCATCCGCCACGATCCGCACAAGCTGATCGAAGGCGCCTTGATCGCCGGCTACGCGATGCGCGCGCGGGCGGGGTACATCTACATCAGAGGCGAGTTCATCCGCGAGGCCGAGACGCTGCAGGCGGCGGTGCAGGAAGCCTATGATGCCGGGCTGCTCGGCAAGAACGCGGCCAAGTCCGGCTACGATTTCGACCTGTTCGTCCATCGCGGCGCCGGCGCCTATATCTGCGGCGAAGAAACGGCGATGCTAGAAAGCCTCGAAGGCAAGAAGGGCATGCCGCGCCTGAAGCCGCCGTTCCCGGCCGGGGCGGGCCTCTACGGCTGCCCGACGACGGTGAACAACGTCGAATCGATCGCTGTCGTGCCGACCATCCTCCGGCGCGGGGCGGCCTGGTTCAAGAGCTTCGGGCGCGAGAAGAACGAAGGCACCAAGCTCTTCCAGATCTCCGGCCATGTGAACAAACCCTGCGTCGTCGAGGACGCCATGTCGGTGCCGTTCCGCGAGCTGATCGAGCGCCATGCCGGCGGCATCAGGGGCGGCTGGGACAACCTCCTCGCCGTGATCCCCGGCGGCTCGTCCGTGCCGCTCGTCCCGGCCGAGCAGATCATCGACGCGCCGATGGACTTCGACGGGCTGCGCGACCTCCAGTCCGGCCTCGGCACGGCGGCGGTGATCGTGATGGACAAATCGACCGACGTCGTGCGAGCGATCGCCCGCCTCAGCTATTTCTACAAGCATGAGAGCTGCGGCCAGTGCACGCCGTGCCGCGAGGGGACGGGCTGGATGTGGCGGGTGATGGAGCGCCTCCGCGAAGGCAATGCCGACATGGCCGAGATCGACATGCTCTGGGACGTCACCAAGCAGGTCGAGGGCCACACCATCTGCGCTTTGGGCGACGCCGCCGCCTGGCCGATCCAGGGCCTCATTCGCCACTTCCGCCCCGAGCTCGAGCGCCGCATCCGCGACAAGCAGGGCGACGCGCTGGAGGCTGCCGAATAATGCCCAAGGTCAAAGTCGACGGCGTCGAGATCGAGGTTCCGCAGGGGGCGACCGTGCTCCAGGCCTGCGAGCTCGCGGGCAAGGAGATCCCGCGCTTCTGCTACCACGAGCGGCTGTCGATCGCCGGCAATTGCCGCATGTGCCTCGTCGAGGTGAAGCCCGGGCCGCCCAAGCCGCAGGCCTCCTGCGCCCTGCCGACCAGCGAAGGCCAGGAAATCTCGACCATGACCCCGGCTGTCAAGAAGGCGCGCGAGGGGGTGATGGAGTTCCTGCTCATCAACCACCCGCTCGATTGCCCGATCTGCGACCAGGGCGGCGAATGCGACCTTCAGGACCAGGCCATGGCCTATGGCCGCGGCCACAACCGCTTCGCCGAGAACAAGCGGGCCGTGACCGACAAATATATGGGCCCGATCGTCAAGACGAGCATGACCCGCTGCATCCAGTGCACGCGCTGCGTGCGCTTCGCCGAGGAAGTCGCCGGCGTCGAGGAGATCGGCGCGATCGGGCGCGGCGAGAACATGGAGATCACCTCCTATCTCGAAGGGGCGGTGACGTCCGAGCTGTCAGGCAACGTCGTCGACCTCTGCCCGGTCGGCGCGCTCCTCTCGAAGCCCTACAGCTTCGAGGCGCGGCCGTGGGAGATGCGCAAGATCCCGGCGATCGACGTCATGGACGCGGTCGGCACCAACATCCGCCTCGACACGCGGCTGAGGGAAGTGATGCGGGCGCTGCCGAGGCTCAACGAGGACGTCAACGAGGAGTGGGCGCACGACAAGACGCGGCACTGCGTCGACGGCCTCCTCCGGCGGCGGCTCGACCGGGCGTGGATCCGGCGGAACGGCAAGCTCGAGGCGGCGAGTTGGGAGGAGGCGTTCGCGACCGTCGCGGAGCGCCTCGGCGGCGCCGGCGGCGAGGACGTCGCGGCGATCGCGGGCGACCTCCAGGACCTCGAATCGCTCTATGCGATGAAGGCGCTGCTCCGGACCTTCGGCTCGTCGCTGCACGAATGCCGGCAGGACGGCGCGCTGTTCGACGTGTCGCACCCCGCGGCCTACCGTTTCAACTCGACCATCGCCGGCATCGAGGACGCCAAGGCGATCCTCCTCGTCGGGACCAACACGCGCTGGGAAGCGCCGCTCGTCAACACGCGCATCCGCAAGGCGGTCAAGCACGGCGCGAGAGTGTTCGCGATCGGCCCGGAGGTCGACCTTACCTACCCCGTCACCTGGCTCGGCGACGATCTCGGCCTGCTCGGCCGGTTGCCGGACGAGGTCGGCGACCGCTTCCGTCAAGGCGGCCCCGCGGCGCTGATCGCCGGCATGGGCGCGTTGACGGTCCGCGGCGCCTATGAAGGCGCGCGCGCCGCGGCTGCGGCACTGGGCGCGACGTTCAACGTCCTCCACACCGCGGCCTCCCGCATCGGCGCGCTCGACCTCGGCTTCGTCGCCGACGGCGGCATCGAGGCGATCCGCGCACGGGCGGGGTCGCTGAAGGCGCTGTTCCTGCTCGGCGTCGACGAGATGGACCTCTCCGCCTTCGAGCGGACCTTCACCGTCTATATCGGCAGCCACGGCGATGCAGGCGCGCGCGTGGCCGACGTGATCCTGCCGGGCGCCGCGTTCTCGGAGAAGCACGGCACCTATGTGAACCTCGAGGGGCGCGTGCAATTCTCCGAGCGCGCGACCCATCCGCCCGGCGACGCGCGCGCCGACTGGTCGATCCTGCGCGCGCTGTCCGACGTCATCGGCCGGCCGCTGCCGTTCGACGACCTCGACCAGCTCCACGCCGCGATCGGCGCCGAGCATCCGCACCTGCGCGAGCCGGCGCTGAGCGTGTTCGACGGCCTTCCCGCCGCGCCAGCCATGCCGGCGGGGCTCTCCGGCACCATCGTCTATCCGATCTCCGACTTCTACCTCACCAATCCGATCGCCAGGGCGTCGCCGACCATGCAGCGCTGCTCGGCCGAGATCCTCCACGGCGAGACATTCCAGGAGGCGGCGGAATGAGGCGCTTGTGTCATCGAAACGCAGGATTCGTTCGTCCCGAGCGTAGTCGAGGGGCGCCGGCACGGACTCATCACATGCGCCCCTCGACTGCGCTCGGGACGAACGAGGTAGCGGAAATGCATCGGAGCAGGTCGCTATGACCGAGTGGTTCCAGAGCACGTGGATGGGCTACGGCTTCGGCTGGTTCCTCGCGACGCTCATCCTCATCCTGATGATCGCGCTGCCTTTGATGCTGGCGGTGGCGATGATCATCTATGCCGACCGCAAGATCTGGGCAGCGATGGCGCTCAGGCGCGGCCCAAACGTGGTCGGGCCGTTCGGTCTCCTCCAGAGCTTCGCCGACGGCCTCAAGGTCTTCCTCAAGGAGACGATCGTCCCCTCGGGCGCCAATCGCGGCCTGTTCATCATCGCGCCGATCCTCACCTTCACGGTGGCGCTGATCGGCTGGGCGGTGATCCCGTTCGGGCCCGGCATGGTGCTCGCCGACATCAATGTCGGCCTGCTCTATCTGCTCGGGGTCTCGTCGCTCGGCGTCTACGGGGTGATCATCGCCGGCTGGGCGTCCAACTCCAAATATCCCTTCTATTCGGCGCTGCGCGCGGCCGCTCAGATGGTGAGCTACGAGGTGTCGGTCGGGTTCGTGCTGATCCCGGTCATCCTCTGGGCCGGCACCTTCAACCTGAGCCAGATCGTGCTCGCCCAGCAGGGCCATATCCTCGGCATCGTCAACGGCTTCGGCTTCAATCCTCTCCTGTTCCCGATGGCGGTGATCTTCTTCATCTCGTCCATGGCCGAGACGGCGCGGGCGCCCTTCGACCTCACCGAGGCGGAGTCGGAGCTCGTCGCCGGCTACCAGACCGAATACAGCTCGATGAGCTTCGCCCTCTTCTGGCTCGGCGAGTACGGCAACGTGCTCCTGATGTGCGGGCTCAACGCACTCCTCTTCTGGGGCGGCTGGCTGCCTCCGATCCACTGGGAGCCGCTCTATTTCGTTCCGGGCATCTTCTGGTTCTTCCTCAAGATCTTCATCTTCTTCTTCATCTTCTCCTGGGTGAAGGCGACGGTGCCGCGCTTCCGCTACGACCAGCTGATGCGCCTCGGCTGGAAGATCTTCCTCCCGATCTCGCTGTTCTGGGTGTTCCTCGTCTCGGGCTATCTAATGGTGACCCGTTACGGAGCGCTCGGATGATCGCGTCGCTCCTGCTTCTGGCTCAGGCGACGCAGGTCGTCGTGACGCCAAGCCCGCCGCCCAGGCCGGCGCCCACCATCCGCTCGGAGACGGTGCCGGGTTTCGATCTCACCTGCCGGCTCGTCGACGAGGACCTCGCGCCTTTCGTCCTCGTCCTCCGGCAGCGCGGCGGCCGCGGCTATGTCGATCCCGAAAGCGGCTATCCGCGCCGGTCGAGGATCGACATCTCGATCGTGCGCGACGACAGCGGCTTGTTCAGCGCCGGCGGCCGCCTGATCGGCGACAGCGACGGCTATCGCGTCACCCGGGTGGAAGGGCGGCATCCGGAGCGCGGCGCAGTCAAGCTCGAGACTTTCACGGCAGGGCGCGACAGGCTCGCCGTCCTCGTCCACACCGACGCGCTGGCGCGGATCGACTTTACAGGGTTCTGCGATCAGGTGCGGCATCCCCAGACGCCGATGACGGAAGCCGAGACGAGGGAGTATCTGCGCTGATGCTTTACGAGAAGATCGCGACCGTGGTGACGGGGGCATAGCTGATGCTGACGATGATCATGGCAGCCGCGGCGCAGGTTCAGCCCGCGCCTCCGACGGGGAGCCGGCCGAGACAGGTCGATTTCTATTGCAACGCGGTCACCGTCGCCGGAGCGCCTTTTTCCTTCGCGGGCCGGCAGGACGGCGGCACGGTCGAGCTGTCACGCATCGAGGGCACGCCGCTCGAGGGCTTCGCATTCCGCCAGGTCGACAATGGGATGCCGGGCGTCCTATCGTTCAGCGGGCGTGTGCGAAATGTGCACCACAGGATCAGCCCGGCCTTGGATCCGTGGTCCTCGCAAACGCCGACCGTGGCGATAACGCGCTCGGCCGGGCTACATGATTCCCGCAGCCCCGTCTCGGTCGCGACGGGTTTCTGCGCCGTGCGCGTCAACGGGCGGGACGACACCAACGGCACTGCGCGGGTGCGCAGGCCATGATCAGGCACTGGATCAAATCCTTCCTGCTCGTCGAGCTGGTGAAGGCGCACTGGCTGACCTTGAAGTATTTCTTCAAGGCCAAGGCGACGATCAACTATCCCTATGAGAAGAACCCGATCTCGCCCCGCTTCCGCGGTGAGCACGCGCTGCGGCGCTATCCGTCCGGCGAGGAGCGCTGCATCGCCTGCAAGCTGTGTGAGGCGGTCTGCCCGGCGGTCTGCATCACGATCGAGGCCGAGCCGCGCGAGGACGGCAGCCGCCGCACGACCCGCTACGACATCGACATGACCAAGTGCATCTATTGCGGCCTCTGCCAGGAGGCGTGCCCGGTCGACGCCATCGTCCAGGGGCCGAACCAGGAATTCTCGACCGAGACGCGGGAGGAGCTGATCTACGACAAGGCCAAGCTCCTCGAGAACGGCGACAAGTGGGAGCGGACCCTCGCTGCCAACCTTGCCGCCGACGCACCCTATCGCTAAGCGCCACGCCAACCTGCCAGAGGCCGTCCAAGCCCCGTGATCCAAGCCTTCGTCTTCTACCTGTTCGCGACCATCGTCATCGCCTCCGGCGTGATGACGATCGGCTCGCGCAACCCGGTGCACAGCGTGCTCTGGCTGATCCTCGCCTTCTTCAACGCGGCCGGGCTGTTCCTGCTCGTCGGGGCCGAGTTCCTCGCCTTCCTGCTGATCATCGTCTACGTGGGCGCGGTCGCCGTCCTGTTCCTGTTCGTGGTGATGATGCTGGACGTGGACTATGCCCAGCTGCGCTCCGGCATGTCGAAATACTGGCCGATCGGCAGCCTGCTCGCGCTCGTCCTCGTCATCGAGATCGCCTTCGCGCTTGCCGCCTGGAGCGCGGGGGGGATCCAGCTCGCGCAGCGCGCCGCGCCGATCGATCCGGAGACGTCGAACATCGTCGCG
>DASWMB010000161.1:0-4157 GCA_036399955.1 Allosphingosinicella sp.
GCTTCGGGGGACGGCCTTCGGGCCGCGGCCGGGGCGGGCGCCGACGGTCGCGACCAGCGCGGAAGTGCAGGCCGAGCTGGTGAAGGCGCTTCGGCGGTACGGGGACCGGCTCAGGGCAGAGGACGGGAGCGGCGGCCGGGGCGCGCCCCTCGACTTCGCTCGGGACGAACGGGGGACTTTCGAGGCTTGAGCGGCTCACGCCGCGCGCCTCTCCAACTACGCCTAAGCGCCCGCTGCGCGGTCGCTGAGGCTTCGTATCCTCTCCCCCTCACGGGGGCGAGGGTTGCCTTGTTGCGAGGTCGTGATGAACGTGCGTTCGAGCAACTATGTCGGGGGCGATGCGGTCGCCGCCGATCCGGACGATTTCGGGCCGTGGCTCGAGGCGCTGGCGCGGATCAAGGATCCGGACGAGCTCGCCTATCGCGTCGCGCAGCTCTCCGGGCCGGCGCAGCGGCGGCTGCTCGACGCATGGGACTGGCAGCGGCACCGCGGGCAGGAGGAGCCGGAGGGGGACTGGCGGGTGTGGCTGGCGAGGGCCGGCCGCGGCTTCGGCAAGACTAAGCTGGGCGCGGAATGGGTGTGGCAGCGGGTGCGCGAGACGGGAAGCGAGGCGCGGATCGCGCTCGTCGGCGGGACGATCGACGAGGTCGTCCAGGTGATGGTCGAAGGGAAGAGCGGGCTGGCGCGGGCGGCGCGGACGGGGGAATATGCGCGCTGGGTGGGGACTCGGCGGTGCGTGGAGTTTTCGAACGGGGCCTTGGGCTTCGCCTATTCGGGCGAGCGGCCGGAGAAGCTGCGCGGGCCGGAGCATCATTTCGCCTGGTGCGACGAGCTGGCGAAATGGTCGCGCGGGGAGGCGGCGTGGGACAACCTCCAGATGACGATGCGGCTGGGGACGCGGCCGCGGATCCTGGTGACGACGACGCCGAAGCCGACGCCCCTGATGCGGCGGATCGAGGGTGAGGCCAAGGTGACGCGGGGGCGGATGGCGAACAACAAGGCGCTGCCGCAGGTCGAGGTCGAGGCGCTGGCGGCGATGTACGGCGGCACCCGGCTCGGGCGGCAGGAGCTCGACGGGGAGCTGATCGAGGAGGTGGAGGGGGCGCTGTTCAAGCGCAAGATGCTGGAGAGGGCGCGGCACTCCGGGCCGGCGCCGCGGGAGTGGATGGCGCGGGTCGTGGTGGGGGTGGACCCGCCGGCTTCGGCCGAGGGCGACGCATGCGGGATCGTGGTGTGCGGGCTGGGGGCGGACGGCGCGGCCTACGTGCTGGCCGACTGCTCGGCGCCGGGGCTGGCGCCGGAGGGCTGGGCGAGGAAGGTGGCGGCGGCGGCCGAGGCCTGGGGCGCGGACAGGGTGGTCGCGGAGGCGAACAACGGCGGCGAGATGGTGCGCGCCGTGCTTCGGGCGGCGGAGGCGGGGCTGCCGGTCAAGCTCGTCCACGCCTCGCGCGGCAAGGCGGCGCGGGCGGAGCCCGTCGCGGTCCTGTTCGAGGACGGCCGGGCGAGGCTCGCCGGGCGCTTCCCCGAGCTCGAGGACGAGCTTGCCGGGATCAAGGCGGCGGGCGGCTATGAGGGGCCGGGGCGCTCGCCCGACCGGGCCGACGCGATGGTCTGGGCGTTGAGCGAGCTGATGCTGCAGCCGGCGCGCGCCGCGCCGCGGGTGCGGCGGCTGTAGCGGCGGCGGCTAATATTCGATCGTGACGACGACGCTGTCGGTGTAGGAGCCGGCGGCGGGGGTCTGGCCGGCGGGGATGCGGCCGTAGACGGACAGGCTCTGGGCGGCGCCGGAGCCGGTGCCGCCGAGGCGGGCGCCGAGCTGTGCGGAATCGTCGCCCCAGGCGAGGCTGCGGCCGGAATCGCGGTAGAGCTGGTAGGCGAGGCGGCCGCCGGCGGGGCCGGCCATCCGCCGGGAGGCGCCGTCATGGTTCGCGCCGCCGCTCATCGCGACCTGGTAGGCGGCGCCGTTCGAGCAGTTGACGCTGATCGCGCCGGTGGCGTTGACGACCGCGCCGGAATAGGCGCCGAAGCCGAGCGTGCCGGCCGACACCGAGCAGATCGCGGCGACGCTGCCGGTGATCGTCGCCGTGGTCGAGGCGAGGGTGGCGCCGCCGCGCTTCACGCTGATGCTGACCGAGCCGCTGTAGGGGACGGTGGTGTAGATCGGGTTCTGGCTGGCGAAGACGCGGCCGTACATCGGGAAGCTTTGGGTCTGGGTGGCGCCGGTGGTGAAGTCCATGTTGATGTCGAACCGGCTGCCGCCGTCGCACCACAGGTTGGTCCGCCCCGTCTCCCGGTAGATGTTGTAGCCGAGCGTGTTGGTGCCGCTCGCCATCTGCCGCGTGGCGGGACAGGACGTGCCGCTGATGGACGTGATGTTGAGGCTGAGGCCGTTCGAGGCGCCGTCGCCGGTGCAGGTGACGCTGATCGTTCCGGTGCCGTCGACCTGGGCCTTGGTCTGCCCGTCATAGGGCGAGAAGACGATCCCGCTCGACGTGACCGAGCAGCTCGAGACGCCCGCCTCGGTGCGGCCCGGTGCGAGGACGAGAGCGGCGAGGAGGACGAGCGCGAACGCCGCCGCCCTCGTCCACGCCGCGATCGTCCGTCCCTCCGTCACCCACGTCCTCCACGCGCGGCGCCGACGCGGCGCGCTTCTTTGGGAGGAGCGGTAAACGGGAGTGGTAAAGAGGCCGTTAACCGCGCCGGACGAGCGGCGTGCCCGAGGTGTCCGAAAGCGATGAGCGAGACAGGAAACTTTACGCTTATAGAAAAAAGACTTAACTTCCGCGAAAATTCCTATAGTCTCCGACTCACCGCGCTAAAGACGCTGGGTTGAGGCGCTAGAAGACCGGAAAGGTCTCACCATGCCCGATTTCGAAGTGATCGCACGCCACGGCGAAGATTTCGTCGTCAATACGACGACGGCGGGCACTCAGGGCCGTCCGCGGCTGGCGCGGCTGAATTCGGACGGGTTCGTCGTCGTCTGGATGGACCTAAGCGACCCGGACGGCGGGGGCGAGATCAGGGCGCAGATCCACGACGTCTCGGGCGCGAAGGTCGGCGGCGAGATCCCGGTCAATACGGTCACCGCCGGCGCGCAAGGCCAGCCCGGCGTCGCGCGCCTGGCGAGCGGCGGCTTCGTCGTCAGCTGGACCGGACCGGGCATCGGCGACAACTCCAGCGAGGGGCGCGGCCAGATCTTCGACGCGACCGGCGCCAAGGTCGGCGGCGAGTTCGCGACGTTCCGGCACGACCAGGGCCGGCCGATGGACGTGACGGGTCTCCCCGGCGGCGGGTTCGTCATCGTCTCCACGACGGCCGCCGGTCAGGTCTACGATGCCCTCGGCGCGGCGGTCGGATCCGCTTTCAGGGTGGGCGGCCCGACCGACGCCATTGGCGCCGCTGTCGCCACGCTCACCGACGGCCGCTTCGTGGTCGCCACCACCCACATCGAATCGGGATCGCTGGTCCAGCTGTTCGACTCCGCCGGGAACAAGGTCGGGGTCGAGACCCGAGCCCAGCTAAGCTCCCAGCTTGGCGGCCTCGTCTCGCTCGCCGCGCTCGAGGGCGGCCGATTCATCCTCGGCTGGGCGAGGGCCGAACTCTATCCCTACAGAGAAAGCGATGCAGCCGCGCAGATCTTCGACTCCTCGGGTAACAAGGTCGGCGGCGAGATCCGGCTCAACACCACGACGGAAGGCAGGCAGAGCGACGTTTCCTTTGCGGGCGTGCCGGGCGGCGGCTTCCTTGCCACCTGGACCGACCGTTTCACCAGCACGTTCGGGCAGCTGTTCGACGCAAGCGGGGCGAGGCTCGGCGGGGAATTTCGGGTGGGGTATACGGGGGTTTCGCTTGCGCTGATCGGCAGCGAGCGCATCGTCGTGGTCTCTGACGGACCGGATGCGGGCAACCCGGGGGGCACTGCTGGCGGCGTCCGCGCGCAGATCTTCCAGGGGAGCGAAGCGCCCCCGGTCGCGCTCGTCGCGTCGACGACGTCGCTGAGCGAAATCGCCGTCGCGAACATCGCCGCGATCAAGCTCTCCGCGACGCCGTCGGGCGGCGACGCCACCTACAGCTTCGCGCTGGTCTCCGACCCCACCGGCGGGGCATTCCGGATCGACGGCGACCGCCTCGTCGTCGCCGACAGCGAGCGGCTTGAT
>DASWMB010000162.1:0-7920 GCA_036399955.1 Allosphingosinicella sp.
GTAAACGGTGAAGCCATAGGCTTGGAGGGTCGCGGCGAGCACGTCCGCTTCCGCCGGGCTGTAGACGTGCGCGATCGCGAACAGGCCGCTGTCGTCAGCGCCCGTTTCGCTCATGCGCCCTTTGTCGCCGGAAGCACGCCGCGGCGGATCTGGTCGAGCTCGATCGATTCGAACAGGGCCTTGAAATTGCCCTCGCCGAAGCCCTGGTTGCCCTTCCTCTGGATGATCTCGAAGAAGATCGGCCCGATCATGTTCTCAGTGAAGATCTGGAGCAGGAGGCCTTCCCCCGTCTCCGGCGATCCGTCGATCAGGATGCGGCGCTTCCTCATCTCGGCGATGTCGTGGTCGTGGCCGGGCAGGCGCTCGTCGATCATGTCATAATAGGTTTCGGGGCTGTCCTGGAAGCGGATGCCGTTGGCGCGCAGCTCGTCGACGGTGGCGAAGATGTCGTCGGCGGCGAGGGCGATGTGCTGGATGCCCTCGCCATTATAGTCCCTCAGATATTCGGCGATCTGGCTGACGTCGTCCTGGCTCTCGTTCAAGGGGATCCGGATCTTGTCGTCGGGCGCGGTCATGGCGCGGGAGAGGAGGGCGGTCTGCTGGCCCTCGATGTCGAAATAGCGGATCTCGCGGAAGTTGAAGATGCTCTCGTAGAAGCCGGCCCAGTGGTTCATCCGGCCGCGAAAGACGTTGTGGGTGAGGTGATCGAGGGTGTGGAGGCCGGCGCCCCTGGGCTTGCGCTCCGCGCCGGGAACGGGCTCGAAGTCGCTGTCGTAGATGCTGTCCTCGCCGTAGCGGTCGATCAGGTAGAGCCAGGAGCCGCCGATCCCCTCGATCGCGGGATAGCCATATTCGCCCTCGACCGGGACGGCGCCGCGCTCGACGGCGAGGCGCAGCGCCTCTCGCGCGTCGCGGACGCGGAAGGCCATGGCGCTCGCCGAGGGCCCGTGGGCGCGGCGGAAGTCGTCGGCATGGCCGACCGGCTCCATGTTGAGGAGGAAGTTGATGTCGCCCTGGACATAGTGGCGGACCGCGATCCGCCGGTGGTTGCCGGCATGGACGAAGCCGAGCTTTACGAACAGGCCGGCCATCGCTTCGGGATCGGGGCTGGTGAACTCGACGAACTCGAAGCCGTCGAGGCCGAGCGGGTTGTCGTGGGGCATCGCGTTCATCGGGCCGGGCTCCGGTCGGGAAAGGGGGGTGCGCGGCTTCTATCAGCGGCCGGCGGGGGCGGCAAATGGATGGTTGCGCGGGGCGCGGCCGGCTCCTAACTCCGGCTCCTAGACCTCTCTCGAACCAGCCGGAAAGCCGCCGATGGCCGCGACCTATTCGACCCGAATGCTGATCCTGGGCTCGGGGCCCGCCGGTCTCACCGCCGCCATCTATGCGGCGCGGGCGGGGCTTTCGCCGATCGTCGTCCAGGGGATGCAGCCGGGCGGCCAGCTCACCATCACCACCGACGTCGAGAACTATCCGGGCTTCGCCGACGTCATCCAGGGCCCCTGGCTGATGGAGCAGATGCAGAAGCAGGCCGAGCATGTCGGCACGCGGATGATCTGGGACCATGTCGGCGAGGTCGACCTCTCCGAGCGGCCGTTCCGGCTCAAGGGCGACGGCGGCACCCTCTATGTCTGCGACACGCTGGTGATCGCCACCGGCGCGCAGGCGCGATGGCTGAACCTCCCGTCCGAGGAGCATCTCAAGAACAAGGGCGTCTCGGCCTGCGCGACCTGCGACGGCTTCTTCTTCCGTGGGCGGAAGGTGGCGGTGATCGGCGGCGGCAACACCGCGGTCGAGGAAGCGCTGTACATGACCAACCACAGCCAGGACGTGACCCTGATCCATCGCCGCGACTCGCTGCGCGCCGAGAAGATCCTGCAGGAGAGGCTGTTCGCCCATCCTTCCATCAAGGTGATGTGGAACCGGGAAGTGGCGCAGTTCGTGGGCGGCGGCGAGCCGGAAGGGCTGGTCGCGCTCGACCTGCGCGACACGGCGACGGGGGAGATCGAGCGGCTCGACGTCGAGGGCGCGTTCGTCGCGATCGGCCACAGCCCGTCGACCGAGCTCTTCCGCGGCCAGCTCGAGCTCGACGCCGACGGCTACATCCCGGTCGAGCCGGGGACGGCGCGGACCAGCATCCCGGGCGTCTTCGCCTGCGGCGACGTCATGGACAAGACCTACCGCCAGGCGGACGGCGGCGGGGACGGGCTGCATGGCGGCGCTCGACGCCGAGAAGTTCCTCGCGGAGGCCGAGTTCGAAGGCGCGGCGCACGCGGCGGTCGCGCCTAGCCTCCAAGACGCCTGAGCAAAGCGAGGCAGGAGCCGAACAAGGCCTCGTGATCGCCGGGGCGGGCGAAGGTGTGGGAATCGCTCGGGATGCGCTGGGCGATGGCGACGAGGCCGCGGAACGGGCGGCGCCTCAGCTCGCGCTCGGCGGCGATCGCGGTGGCGTCGCCCTCGCAGAGGACCACCGCTGTAGGAAGGCGCGTCTCGCGCAGCGTCGCCGCCGCATCGCCGGCGATGGCCGACGGCGCGGTGTCGGCCGAGCGCCTGAGGCCGGCGAGGAGCTTTCTCACATCGAACGCGCCGGTGAGGAGCTTCTTCCAGCCCTCGGCGCTCGCCAGCCGCCCGGCATAATGGCGGCGCACGGCGGCGGGGGCCGGGGTGCCGGCTTCGGCCTCGACCAGCCACGGATTGACGAGGATGAGGCCGCCGAGCCCGGCAGCGCCGCCGTGGAGGGCGAGGGCGGTGGCGCCGTCGCACAGGCCGAAGCCGATCAGCCGCTCCGCATGGGGCGCCTCGCGGCGCAGCGCGGCGGCGGCGGCGGCGAGGTCCGCGCCGCTCAGGCGGAAGCCGGGGTCGTCGCCTTCGCTGTCGCCGACGCCGCGCCGGTCGAAGCGCAAGCAGGTGTAGCCGGCGGCGGCGAGGGCGCGGGCGAGGCGCTCGTACATGCGGTGGGAGCCGGCGCGGGTCTGGGTGCCGCCGGTCGCCATCAGCACCGCAGCCGGCCGCGGCGCGCCGGCGACCGCATCCAGGGTGGCGCCGAGCAGGGCGCCTTCGCATTCGATGGTCAGAAGCCGGCGCATGTCTTTGCCCAGCCTGCCAAATCCGCCGCGGCCGCCTCGGCCAAAGCGGCCGAGACGCCGGGCTCCGAGCGGCGCCACAAAGCGGGTCCGGCGATCTTGGCGTCGGCCTCGGCGCGTTCGCTCGCCAGCCGGACGGTGCGCAGCCGCGCCTCCGGCTCGGGCACCGCCGCCTCGAGCTCGGCCTTGAGCGACGGCGAGGGGCGGTATCCCGCCCAGGCGATTCCGGCCATGCCCGAGCGCTCCATGTCGCGGGCGAGCGAGGCGCCCGAGACGGGGGCGAAGCGCCAGTGGCCGGCGCCTTCGGCGGCGTCGTCGACCAGGCAGCCGCCGCGGATCGCCGCCACCACCGGCTCGCGTCCGCTCGCCGCCGCGGCATGGTCGGCCGCTTCGCTCACCGCCGCGCGCCAGTCGTCCCAGCTCACCTCGTCGAGCGCGCGCTCGCTCTCGCCGGTGCCGGGCAGGTCGGGCAGCCAGCAGCCATGGCCGCGGGCGGCGAGGCTGCGCATCATCGCCGCGATCAGCGCGCGGGTGCGGTTCATCTCCTCGAACAGCGGGGGCACGAACAGGATCGGCGGGGCTTCGGCGGCGCCGATCCGCATCATCCACTCGCTGCAGCCGTCGACGGTGTAGCGGTCGTAGGCGAGACCGCGGCCCGCGCTCACCTCAGCGCCTTGGCCCGGAGGAAGCCAAGCAAAGAGCCAAAGCTTTCAAGCATATCGGCGTCGACTTCATGATCCTCTATGAGGATGCCGAGCCGCTCCTCGAGCTCGGTGAGGAGCCCGGCGACGGCCATCGAATCGAATTCGGGCAGGGCGCCGAACAGAGGCGACGCCTCGTCGAAGGCGGCGACCTGCTCCGGCGCGAGGCCGAGCACGTCGGCAAGCACGGCGCGCAGCGTCGCAGCGACTTCCTCTTCGTCGTTAAAAGCGGCGACCATCATGCCCTCATGCCCCGTCGCGCGCCGCCTAACGGCTTCGGACGCGGCGGACAAGGGACGAGGCCGCGCGCCGCGCCGCGCCGGCGAGGCCCGAGAGCGTGCGCCTGTTGTAGGCGCGGACCCGCCACAGCGTCCGGCGCTCGTCCATCCAGTCCGCCTTGTAGGGCTCGTCGCCGGTGCCGTAGTCGATCCGGGAGACGCGGTCGCGGTCGAGGACGTGGCGGAACATCGCCATCGACAGGACCGTGCCCGGGGAGAGCGCCTTCGCCTCCTCGCGATAGGCGAGCTTGTGGATCGTCGCTTCGCCGTTCTCGACCAGCCAGAGCTGGGCGGCGAGTGCCTCGCCGTCCTTGCGGGCGATGCCGAGGCGCAGCGTCCCCGCCGCGCCTTCCTCCTCGGCAAGGGCGCGCAGGAAGGCGGGGGAGCCTTCCTCGGGCTTCCAGCTCGACGCGTAGACGGCCTCATAGTCCGCCCAGGCCGCTTCATCGAAGCGGTCGTAGACCTCAGTTTCGAGGCCGCCCGATTTCGCCTTGCGCTCGGCGGTGCTGCGCAGCTTGCCGGGGCGCTTCGCCCAGTAGGCAGCGAAATCGAGCCCGGCCGTGTCGGCACGCCAGTTGGCGGCGGCGGGCTCGACGAACGGGATCCAGCCGCTCTCCCGGCAGGCCCGGACCAGCGCGTCGGTCTCCTCGAGCGGCGCGAGATCGAGGGCGGGGACGAGGCCGTCGCGAAAGGCGGCGAGGATGTGGCGGAGGAGCTCGGGCTCGCCGATCGGGCGCCAGCGCAGCGAATACCAGGTCGCCCAGGCGCTCGCCTTCTTCTCCTCGACCGCGAGGAACAGCCAGGCGCGGCGCTGCATGTGGCGGGCGCGGGCGACGATCGGCTTGCCGGGGAGGCGGCAATGCTCGGCGAGGAGGCGGTACCAGTCGAGCCGGTCGAACAGGGACGGCCGCGCGGCGCGGTCGAGCGCGCCGGCGGCGTCCGCGGCCGCGGCGGCCAGATCATCGAACAGTTCCACCTCGACGCTCACCGCGCTATCCCGCTCCCGCCGGTCCAGCGCTGATGCTGGGGCCGAAAGGAGCCTCGGTGCAAGCCCTCGATCCGACGCCGCGCCCGCTCGACCACCTGACGACGCGCGGAGAGCCGTCGGCGCCGGCCCTCGCCACCCGCGAAGGCGCGCTGGATTATGCGGGGCTGGAGCGGGCGGTCGGCGCGCTGGCGGCGGCGCTGGCGGCGAGGGGGCTCGGCTCTGGGGCGCGTGTGGCGAGCTGGCTGCCGAAGACGCGGATGACGTCGCTGCTGCCGCTCGCCTGCGCCAGGGCCGGCCTCGTCCACGTGCCGGTCAACCCGCTGCTGAAGCGGGGGCAGGTGGCGCATATCCTCGCCGACAGCGAGGCTTCGCTGCTGCTGACCGGGGCGGCCCGGCTCGGCACTCTGGAGACGGGCGACATGCCCGCGGGCTGCGCTGTCGTGCTCGAGGAGGAAGCGTCGGCGATGCTCGAGGGGCGCGATGGACTGCCGCCGTCGCGCCACGATGCGGAGACGCTGGCGGCGCTCCTCTACACGTCGGGCTCCACCGGGCGGCCCAAGGGCGTGATGCTGAGCCACGCCAATCTGTGGCTCGGCGCGGCCGCGGTCGCGTCCTACCTGCACCTCACGCCAGAGGACCGGACGCTGGCGGTGCTGCCGTTCGCCTTCGATTACGGCCAGAACCAGCTCCTCTCCTCCTGGGCGGCGGGCGCAAGCGTGGTGCCGCTCGACTATCTCGCCGCGCGCGACGTCATCCGCGCGGTCGAGCGCCACGGCATCACCACGCTGGCCGGCGTGCCGCCGCTCTGGGTCCAGCTGGTCGAGGCGGCGTGGCCGCCGCGCGCGGCCCTGTCGCTCCGCCGGCTCACCAACAGCGGCGGGCGCCTCCCGGCCTCGATCGTGCGGCGCATGCGCGAGCTGTTCCCCGTCGCCGAGGTCCATCTCATGTACGGCCTCACCGAGGCGTTCCGCTCGACCTCGCTCGATCCCGTCTTCGTCGATCTCCACCCGGATTCGATCGGCACCGCCATCCCCTTCGCCGAGATCCTCTGCGTCCGCCCCGACGGCAGCCTCGCCGCGCCGGAGGAGGAAGGCGAGCTCGTCCATTGCGGGCCGCTCGTGGCCAAGGGCTATTGGCGGGACGAGGCGCGCACCGCCGAGCGCTTTCGCGCCGCGCCGGCGGCGTCGCGCTATGGCGGCACGGCGGTGTGGTCGGGCGATCGGGTGCGGCAGGACGAGCAGGGTCTGCTCTATTTCGTCGGGCGCGACGATGCGATGATCAAGACCAGCGGCAACCGGGTCAGCCCGACGGAGATCGAGGAAGCGGCGGTGGCGAGCGGGTTCGCCCTCGAAGCGGTGGCGCTCGGATACCCCGATCCGCGGCTCGGCGAGGCGATCGCGCTCGTCGTCCGGCCGGCGGCGCGGGACAGGGAGGAGGGGCTGCGCGCTTTCCTCAAGCGGGAGTTACCCAATTTTATGCAGCCCTCGGCTATCGTCTGGCGAGACGAGCTGCCGCGGAGCCCGAACGGCAAGCTCGACCGGGAAAGGCTGAAGAGCGAGCTGATGGGATGAGCAAGGCAATGGGGGCGATCCCGGCGGAGTTCCGCGCGGACGAAGACGGCATGCTGCTGATCGGCGGCCGCCGCGCCGACGCGCTCGTCGCCGAGGCCGGCGACACCCCGCTCTTCGTCTACGATCTCGGCATGATCGACGCCCGCATCGCCCGCTTCCGTTCGGCCTTTCCGGCCGTCGCTCTCCATTATGCCATAAAAGCAAATCCTTACGTGCCTCTTCTCGAACATGTTGCGAAGCAGATAGACGGCCTCGACGTCGCTTCGGGCGGCGAGATGAAGCTTGCCGTCGCTGCCGGCGTGGAGCCGGCGCGGATCAGCTTCGCCGGCCCCGGCAAGCGCGACGCGGAGCTCGCGGCGGCAATCGCGGCGGGAGCGACGCTCAATTGCGAGTCGGAAGGCGAAGCCGAGCGAGCGATCGCGGCCGGCGAGCGCCTCGGCCTGGCGCCGAAGATCGCCGTGCGGGTGAACCCCGATTTCGAGATCAGGGGCTCGGGCATGCGGATGGGCGGCGGCGCGCGGCCGTTCGGCGTCGATTGCGAGCGCGTGCCGGCTCTGGTCCGGCGGCTGGTTGCGGCGGGAGCGGACTGGCGCGGCTTCCATATCTTCGCCGGCTCGCAGGCGCTCGGCGCGGATGCGCTGATCGAGGCGCAGCGGGCGACGCTGGCGCTGGCGGGACGGCTCGCCGAGGAGGCCGGAGCGGCGCCGGCTTCGCTCAATCTCGGCGGCGGCTTCGGCATTCCCTACGTCCATGGCGAGCAGCCGCTGGACGTCGAGGCCGTCGGCGCCGCGCTGACGGGCGCTCTTCAATGCCGTCCCCAAGTGCTTGCAAACACGTCCTTCGCGATCGAGCTCGGCCGCTGGCTGGTGGGCGAGGCAGGGGTCTACCTGACCCGTGTGATCGACCGTAAGGTCAGCCACGGCAAGACCTTCCTGGTGACCGACGGCGGCATGCACCACCAGCTCGCCGCCTCGGGCAACTTCGGTCAGGTCGTGCGCCGCAACTTCCCGGTCGCCATCGCCACCCGCTTCGGCGCCCCGCCCGAAGAAGAAGCCAGCATCGTCGGCTGCCTCTGCACGCCGCTCGACCGCCTGGCCGACGATGTTGCCCTGCCGCGCGCCGAGGTCGGCGATCTCGTCGCCGTGTTCCTCGCCGGCGCCTACGGCCTCTCGGCAAGCCCCCAGGCCTTCCTCGCCCAGGCGCCGGCGCGGGAGATGACGGTCGGCGGCAGCGGCTCTTAACCCGCTGTCCCGCGCCAGTCCCGATCCGGGACGCCGCCAGACAGGCCCTGCGTTCCTA
>DASWMB010000163.1:0-4466 GCA_036399955.1 Allosphingosinicella sp.
GTCGGCATCGCCAGCGCCTCCGATCCGAACCGGGCCGCCGCGCTCTTCGGGGCAACCTGGTGGCCGGCGCTCCAGCCGATCCTGCTGCTCGCCGGAACGGCCGTCGGCATCGTCCTCCTGCTCGAGATCGTCCAGCTGCGCGGCCTCATCTTCACCGCCCATCCGCTGAAGCCCGACTTCAGCCGGATCAACCCGGCCAAGGGCCTGAAGCGCCTCTTCTCGGCGCGCATGCTGAAGGAATCCGCCAAGAACATCCTGAAGCTCGGCGCCTATTCGGTGGTGACGTTCCTCGTCATCCACTCCGTCGTCGCCGGTGCCGGGCGCGCCGGGAGGGATGCGGGCGGCCTCGCCGTCTCGATGCAGGTGGGGATCATGCGGCTGCTCATGTTCTACATCCTGCTGGCCGTCTTCTTCGCCGCGCTCGACCAGGTGATCGCCCGCAAGGACTATCGCAAGCAGATGCGGATGAGCCGCCGCGAGCTCACCCGCGAGGCCACCGAGCGCGAGGGCGAGCCCCGGCTCAAGCAGAAGCGCAAGCAGCTCCACGCCGAGTTCGCGAAGGAGCGCAAGGGCCTCGGCGACATCAGCGGCTCCGATCTCCTGGTCGTCAATCCGCAGCACATCGCCGTCGCGCTCGCCTACAGGCCCGGCGCCGCTGCGGCGCCCCGAGTCGCGGCCAAGGCGCGCAACCATTATGCCCTTGCCATGAAGCGCGAGGCGCTGCGGCTCGGCATCCCCATCTTCGAGAATCGTCCGCTCGCGCGGGCGCTCTACGACGAGACCGACAAGGGCGCCGAGATCGACGCGCGCCACTATGCCGCCGTCGCCGACCTCTACACGAAGCTGCGCACGTCCCGCGCGGCGCAGCAACCGAAGACCTCATCATGATCAACAAGCTCCTCGACCGGAACCGCGACCTCACCCTGGTGATCGGGATGATCCTCATCCTCGTCATCCTGTTCGCGCCGATCCCGGCGCCGCTGCTCGATCTGGCGATCATCGCCAATTTCGGGCTCGCGCTCACCGTGCTGCTGCTCACCTTCTATGTCCGCAAGCCGGTCGAGTTCTCGACCTTCCCGTCGCTGCTCCTCGTCGCGACACTCTACCGGCTGGCGCTCAACGTCGCCGCCACGCGCCTCATCCTCACCGGCGCCGATGCGGGCGACGTGATCGGCTCGATCGGCGCCTTCGCCGTCCAGGGCAATTTCATCATCGGCCTCGTCGTCTTCTCGATCCTGGTGGTGGTGCAATATGTCGTCGTCACGTCCGGGGCGCAGCGCGTCTCGGAGGTCGCGGCTCGCTTCACGCTGGATTCCATGCCCGGCCAGCAGATGAGCATCGACGCCGATCTCAACATGGGCCTCATCGACCAGAAGCAGGCGGTGCGGCGACGCGAGGAGCTTGCCAAGGAGGCGTCCTTCTACGGATCGATGGACGGCGCCAGCAAGTTCGTGAAGGGCGACGCGGTCGCCGGCGTCATCATCCTCCTCATCGACATCATCGCCGGCTGGATCATCGGCGTCGTCCAGATGGGCATGGGCTGGGCCGAGGCGCTGGAGCGCTTCACCCTGCTGACCATCGGCGACGGCATCGCCACCCAGCTGCCGGCGCTGATCATCTCCGTCGCGACCGGCATCATCGTCACCCGTTCGGCCGCCGACAAGGAGCTCAGCACCGAGGTCTTCCGGCAGCTCGCCTCGGTGCCGCGGATTCCGCTTATCGTCGCCACCGTCCTCCTCGCTCTGCTGCTGCTCCCCGGCATGCCGAAATGGCCGATCGTGCTCATCGTCGCCGTTTCCCTTTTCGGCTGGTATCGCGCGCGCCAGGCGGCGCGGGCCGCGCCGCCCGTGGATGCCGACGGCGAGGCCGCCGAGGAGCCTGCCGCGGCCGCCGTTCCCGCGCTCGAAATCCGCCTCGGAAGCGAGCTGGGCCTCGCCTGGGCGGGCGAGCAGGCGGCGATCACCGACCGCATCGCCGGGCTGCGCCGCGTCTACGAGCAGGATTACGGCGTCGGCTTTCCCGGCGTCCGGATGTCGGACGGGAGCGGGCTTGCGCCGCTCGAATATGAGATCCGCATGTTCGGCGCCCGGTTCGGCCTCGCCGAGCTCCACCCCGACCGGCTGCTCGCGATCGTCGACGGCGCGAAGGACAGCGGCGTGGACGGGATCGAGACGCGCGACCCCGCCTTCGGCCTGCCCGCTTTGTGGATCGAGCGCTCGGCGGGTGCCGACGCCCGGCACGCGCGGATGAAGGTGATCGATCCGGTCACCGTCCTCATCACGCATTTCGGCGAGATCGTGCAGAGCGAGATCGCGACGCTCGTCACCCGCGGCGTCGTCGTGAAGATGCTCGAGGATGTCCGCGACCGCCAGCCGGGGCTGGTCGAGGAGCTGGTGCCGAACGGCCTTACCGTCTCCGATATCCAGCGCATCCTCCAGAACCTGCTGGGGGAAGGCGTGTCGGTCGCGAATTTCGAGCTGATCCTCGAACATCTCGCCGACCTGTCGCGGGCGCAGAAGGGCCCGTCGGAGCTGACCGAGCTCCTGCGGCAGCGCCTCAGCTACTCGATCTGCCACCAGCTTCGGGGCAAGCACCACGACCTCGCCGTGCTGAGCCTCGATCCGCGGCTGGAGAACCAGATCGCCGGCAATCTCGGCCAGGGCGGGGGGCGCAGCCCGCTGATCGTCGAGCCGCGGGTCGCCGAGCAGCTCATCCGCAAGCTTTCGACCATGTCCGACAGCATGTATCGTGAAGGCCGCGCCCCGGTGCTGCTCTGTGGAGGCGAGGTGCGGCGCCACATCAAGGCCTTCACGAGGCGCAGCATCCCCAAGCTCTCGGTGCTGTCGGTGAACGAGATCCCGATGCGGATCAGCCTCAGATCCTATGACGTCGTGAGCGTCGAGCCGTGATCGCGGGCGCGTGCCTCGCTTGCGGCCGCCACGGCCCTCGCTTAGCCTTGCTCCAACCACGCCTGTCGGCCGGGAGATCCCAGTGAACGTCGCCAACCCCAGCCGCCTCGAGCGCCTGATGCCGCTCCTCGAGTCCGATCCGTCGAACCTGTCGCTCATCGCAGACGCCGCCGAAAGCGCGCTGGACGAGCGCCGGCCGGAGCAGGCGCTGGAGCTTCTCGACCGCTACGGCGCGATCGCGCCGCTGCCGCCGCGCGAGTCCAACCTCCGGGGTCTCGCAGCGATGCAGCTTCAGCGCTTCGACGAGGCCGCCGTCGTCTTCGAGAGCCTCGCGGACGGCGGCGACCCCGGAGCACGCTTCAACCTGGCCTGGTCGAGGGCGATGCTGAACGACGCGGACGGCGCGCTCGCGCTGCTCGACGAGGATCTCGCGCACGCGCTGCCGCAGGCGGCAATGCTCAAGGTCCAGCTTCTCCACAGCGGCGGCGAGTTCGACGTCGCCGCCGATCTCGCGCGGGTTTATGTGGAGCGCCACCCCGACCATCGCGGCCTGCTCGCGGCCGTCTCGGTGCTCGCGCTCGACATCGAGGACGGCGAGCTCGCTGCGCGTTGCGCGGCCGCCGCAGGGGACCATCCGGACGCGCAGACCACGCTCGGGACGCTGGCGCTGCGCGAGGACCGCGGCGGCGAGGCGCGCGATCTGTTCGACCGCGCGCTGGCCCGGAATGCCGCCGTCCCCCGCGCCTGGGTCGGGCGGGGCCTTGCCAGGCTCATGTCGGGCGAGGCGGATGGCGCCGCGGCGGACATCGACAAGGGCGCTGAAATGTTCGGCGATCATCTCGGCTCGTGGATCGCAGCCGGCTGGGCGCATTTCGTCAACCGCGACCTCGCCGCCGCCCGCGCCCGCTTCGAGACGGCGCTCGGGCTCGACGCCACATTCGCCGAGGCGCATGGCGCGCTTGCCGTCCTCGACCTCGTCGAGGGGCGGATCGAGGAGGCGAAGAGGGGCTGCGAGGTTGCGCTCCGGCTCGATCGCGAGTGCTATTCGGGCGCGCTCGCCCGCGCCCTGCTCGCCGCCCGGTCGGGCGATGCCGCCGCGGCGCAGCGGATATTCGAAGCGGCGCTCACGGTGCCGGTCGACAGGAGCGGGCGGACGATCGCGCAGGCGATGGCGAAGTCGGGGTTATAGCCCCGGCTCAGCCGCCGCCCTCGCGGATCTGCCCGGCCGCGCGTTCGAGCAGCGCCCGACCCTCGCTGCTCTCGCTGATGATCCTGTAGACCTCGTCGAAGATCGTCTGCAGCCCGGGGTCGCCGGCGACGCCGTCGCCGAGCTGCTCGGTCAGCAGCGCCCGGACCAGCGCCCGTCGCACTTCCTCCTCCTCGAGCGAATCGAGCGAGGCGAGCGCCTTCATCCGCGCCCGCGCGGGCGGCGTCGCGCTGCCGGCGCGCGACGTCGGCGAGACCGGGCCGGCGCGACCGCGGTCGACGCGCCGCAGCTGCTCGCGCAGCAACGCCAGCAGGTGGTCGGACTGGCTGATCCTGGTCATGGGCGGGGCG
>DASWMB010000164.1:0-6471 GCA_036399955.1 Allosphingosinicella sp.
CCCCATTTTCTTCGCGATCACGCCGGTGCGCATGACCAAACTCCTACGACAGAGGCCCCGCGGCGTGATTGCCGGGGGCATGCTAGCCCGAAAAATATGCGTGCCCCGCCTGGGCTAAAGCTCCACCCCAAGGGGGCGAAACGGCGGGGACGCAGGCCGGGAGCATGCTCCCGCGGTATCACCCTATCCCGTCATGCCGGACTTGATCCGGCATCCATGAACCGAAGAGCTGGAGACCGGTTCGCGGCCTCCTTCGTTCATGGACCCCGGATCAGGTCCGGGGTGACGCTTTGCCACGGAATTCTCCGTGGCGCGCCGGCCTCTTAGGCCAGCTTGATCTCGACGTCCACGCCCGCGGCGAGATCGAGCTTCATCAAAGCGTCGACCGTCTGCGGGGTCGGCTGCACGATGTCGAGCAGCCTCTTGTACGTCCTCACCTCGAACTGCTCGCGCGACTTCTTGTCGACGTGCGGCGACCGGTTGACGGTGAACTTCTCGATGCGCGTCGGCAGCGGAATGGGCCCGCGAATGAGAGCACCCGTCCGCCGAGCGGTGTCGGCGATGTCGCCCGTGGCCTGATCCAGGACACGGTGATCGAACGCCTTCAGGCGAATCCGGATATTCTGCGTTTCCATGACCTGCTTACCGATTGCAAAAAGCCCGCTCCCATTTGAGGAGCGTCCAAAACCAAACACGGCCAATCCGGCGCCTCGCGGCCCCGGAACGGCCTGAACTCTACCACTATGAGCGGACCGCGCGAATCCCGTGGGAGCCGCGCGGCCCGTGCCCTATATTACTTCGTGATCTCGGCGACAACCCCCGCTCCGACGGTCCGGCCGCCTTCGCGGATCGCGAAGCGCAGGCCCTGGTCCATCGCGATCGGCGCGATGAGCTTGACGCCGAGCTGCACGTTGTCGCCGGGCATCACCATCTCGGTGCCCTCGGGGAGAACCACCTCGCCGGTCACGTCCGTCGTGCGGAAGTAGAACTGCGGACGGTAGTTGGCGAAGAACGGCGTGTGACGGCCGCCCTCGTCCTTCGAGAGCACGTAGACCTCCGCCTGGAAGTCGGTGTGCGGCGTGATCGAGCCCGGCTTGGCGAGAACCTGGCCGCGCTCGACCTCGTCGCGGCCGACGCCGCGGAGCAGCGCGCCGATATTGTCGCCGGCCTGGCCCTGGTCGAGCAGCTTGCGGAACATCTCGACGCCGGTGACGACGGTCTTCTTGGTGTCGGTGATGCCGACGATCTCGACTTCCTCGCCGACCTTGACGATGCCGGTCTCGACACGGCCGGTGACGACGGTGCCGCGGCCCGAGATCGAGAACACGTCCTCGATCGGCATCAGGAACGGACGGTCGAGCGGACGCTCGGGCTGCGGGATGTAGTCGTCCACGGCCTTCATCAGCTCGAGAACGGCGTCATGGCCGATCTTGCGGTCCGAATCCTCGAGAGCGGCGAGCGCCGAGCCCTTGACGATCGGAATGTCGTCGCCCGGGAAATCGTAGGACGAGAGCAGCTCGCGGATCTCGAGTTCGACGAGCTCGATCAGCTCCTCGTCGTCGACCTGGTCGACCTTGTTCATGAAGACGACGAGCGCCGGAACGCCGACCTGGCGGGCGAGCAGGATGTGCTCGCGGGTCTGCGGCATCGGGCCGTCGGCGGCCGAGACGACCAGGATCGCGCCGTCCATCTGCGCGGCGCCGGTGATCATGTTCTTCACATAATCGGCGTGGCCCGGGCAATCGACGTGGGCGTAGTGGCGCGCCTCGGTCTCATATTCGACGTGGGCCGTCGAAATGGTGATGCCGCGCTCGCGCTCTTCCGGCGCCTTGTCGATATTGTCGTACGACGTGAAGGTCGCGCCGCCGGTCTCGGCAAGGGCCTTGGTGATCGCGGCCGTCAGCGAGGTCTTGCCATGGTCGACGTGACCGATGGTGCCGATGTTGCAGTGCGGCTTCGTCCGCTGGAACTTAGCTTTCGCCATTGTCTTCCTACCTTCTTATCAATGTCCGATTTCCGAGACGCAGCCGCCCGGTGCGGGTGCGCCCATAACCACAATTTCCGGCTTATGCCAGCTTCGCCTTGACCTCTTCGGCCACGTTCGCCGGCACCTCGTCGTAATGCGAGAACTGCATCGTGTACTGCGCGCGGCCCTGGGTGAAGGACCTGAGCTCGTTCACGTAGCCGAACATGTTGGCGAGCGGAACCATCGCCTCGACCGCCTGGGCGTTGCCGCGGGTGTCGGTGCCCTGGATCTGGCCGCGCCGGCTGTTGATGTCGCCGATGACGTCGCCGAGATAATCCTCCGGCGTCACCACCTCGACCCGCAGGATCGGCTCGAGCAGCTTGATGCCCGCCTTCTGCGCCGCCTCGCGCATCGCGCCGCGGGCGCAGATCTCGAAGGCGAGCGCCGACGAATCGACGTCGTGATACTTGCCGTCGACCAGGTGCACCGCGAAGTCGATGATCGGGAAGCCGATCAGCGATCCGGTCTCGGCCGTCTCGCGCATGCCCTTCTCGACCGAAGGGATATATTCGCGCGGGACGTTGCCGCCCTTGATCTCGTCGACGAACTGGAAGCCAGAGCCGCGCTCGCCCGGGACGACCTTCACCTTCACCTCGGCGAACTGGCCGGAGCCGCCCGACTGCTTCTTATGGGTGTAGGTGAGCTCGACCGGCTTTGCGAGATACTCGCGATACGCCACCTGCGGCGCGCCGACATTGGCCTCGACCTTGAACTCGCGCTTCATCCGGTCGACCAGGATCTCGAGGTGGAGCTCGCCCATCCCCTTGATGATGGTCTGGCCGCTCTCATTGTCCGAGCTGACGCGGAACGACGGATCCTCGCGGGCGAGGCGGTTCAATGCGACGCCCATCTTCTCCTGGTCGGCCTTGGTCTTGGGCTCCACCGCGACCTCGATGACGGGGTCCGGGAACTCCATCCGCTCGAGGATGATCGGCGCGTTGGACGCGCAGAGCGTGTCCCCGGTGGTGGTGTCCTTGAGGCCGGCCAAAGCGACGATGTCGCCGGCATAGGCCACCTGGATATCCTCGCGGTCGTTGGCGTGCATGAGCAGCATGCGGCCGACCTTTTCCTTCTTGTCCTTGACCGAGTTCACGACCTGCGAAGCGGTCTCGAGCTTGCCCGAATAGATGCGGGCGAAGGTCAGGGTGCCGACGAACGGGTCGTTCATGATCTTGAACGCGAGCGCCGAGAAGGGCGCCTCGTCGCTGGCGGCGCGGGTCTCGATGCCCTCGCCCTGGATTTTGAGGCCTTCGACCGGCGGAATGTCGAGCGGGCTCGGCAAATAGTCGATCACCGCGTCGAGCAGGGGCTGGACGCCCTTGTTCTTGAACGCCGAGCCGCACAGCACCGGCACGAACGAGAAGTTCAATGTGCCCTTGCGGATCAGCGCCTTCAGCGTCGCCGCGTCGGGCTCGTCGCCGCTGAGATAGGCCTCCATCACGTCGTCGTCCTGCTCGACCGCCATCTCGATCAGCTCCATGCGGGCTGCTGCGGCGGCGTCGGCGAGATCGGCGGGAATGTCCTCGTAGACGAACTTCGCGCCCAGCGACTCCTCGAGCCAGATGATGGCGCGGTTGTTGACGAGGTCGACGAGGCCCTTGAAGCCGCTCTCGATGCCGATCGGCAGATAGAGGACGGCCGGGCGGGCGCCGAGGCGGTCCTTGATCATGCCGACGCACATGTCGAAGTTCGCGCCGGTGCGGTCGAGCTTGTTGACGAAGCACATCCGCGGGACCTTGTACTTCTCGGCCTGGCGCCAGACGGTCTCGGACTGCGGCTCGACGCCGGCGACGCCGTCGAAGCAGGCGACGGCGCCGTCGAGGACGCGCAGCGAGCGCTCGACCTCGATGGTGAAGTCGACGTGGCCGGGCGTGTCGATGATGTTGATCCGGTGCTCGGGGCCCTCGCCCTCTTCCGCCTTCCAGAAACAGGTCGTCGCGGCGGACGTGATCGTGATCCCGCGCTCCTGCTCCTGCTCCATCCAGTCCATCGTCGCGGTGCCCTCGTGGACCTCGCCGATCTTGTAGGACTTGCCGGTATAATAGAGGATGCGCTCGGTCGTCGTCGTCTTGCCGGCGTCGATATGCGCCATGATGCCGATGTTGCGATAACGGTCGAGCGGATGGCTGCGGGCCATGATCATTCTCCGATGTGGGGAAGGCCGCCTTGGCCGTCCCTCACGATATAGTGATTACCTGCGGCGTTTAAACCGCTTCCGCCGTTACCAGCGATAATGCGAGAAGGCGCGGTTGGCTTCGGCCATGCGATGCGTGTCCTCGCGCTTCTTGACCGAGTTGCCGCGGTTGTTCGCGGCGTCCATCAGCTCGCCCGAGAGGCGCGCCGCCATCGTGTTCTCGCCGCGCGCGCGCGCCGCCGTGATCAGCCAGCGGATCGCCAGCGCCTGGGCGCGCTCCGGGCGGACCTCGACCGGGACCTGGTAGGTCGCGCCGCCGACGCGGCGGCTGCGGACCTCGATGCCCGGCTTCACGTTGTTGAGCGCATCGTGGAAGACGCCGATCGGGTCGCGCTTGGCGCGCGCCTCCACCGTCTCGAGGGCGCCGTAGACGATGCCCTCGGCGACCGACTTCTTCCCGTCGAGCATGACGGAATTCATGAACTTGGAAAGCACGATGTCCCCGAACCGGGGATCGGGAAGGATTTCGCGCTTCTCGGGGCGACGACGACGGGACATAGGATTCTACCCTTCTTGACTTCAGCCGGGTGAGCGGACGGGCCGCTCGGCTTACTTCGGACGCTTGGCGCCGTACTTGGAACGGGACTGGCGGCGGTCCTTGACGCCCTGGGTGTCGAGCACGCCGCGCAGGACGTGGTAGCGGACACCCGGGAGGTCGCGAACGCGCCCGCCGCGGATCAGGACCACCGAGTGCTCCTGGAGATTGTGGCCTTCGCCGGGGATGTAGCTGATCACCTCGCGCTGGTTGGTCAGGCGGACCTTGGCGACCTTCCTCAGCGCCGAGTTCGGCTTCTTCGGGGTGGTCGTGTAGACGCGGGTGCAGACGCCGCGCTTCTGCGGGTTCTGCTCCATCGCGGGAACCTTGGATTTCGCCTTCTGCGGCTCGCGACCCTTGCGGATCAGCTGGTTGATCGTCGGCATGAAGCCCTTCACCTTAAGTTACTTTACTGAGGCGCAAGAAGCGCAAAAAACCCGGCGACCTGCGATGGTCCCCGGCCGATTGCGATCGCAACAGCAATGTTCAAGCTCTTGCCCGCTCCAGGAGCGCAAGGCTCCGCGGGCGAGGCGGCCTATAGCCGCGAGAGGGATATGGGTCAACGGGGCTGTTTTTGAAGGGCGGCGGCGCACCGCCCGTTCAGCCGATCCGCTCCAGCACGCGGCGGTAGCCCGGGTCGCCCCTCAGCGCGGCGAAGGCGGGGTCGATGCGCAGGCCGACGAGCGCCGGCTCGCGCCGGGCGAGCGCCTGTTCGAGGAAGCGCAGCGCCGAGGCGCGGTCGCCGAGCAGCGCATGAGTCGCGCCGAGGGCATAGAAGCTTTCGCGCCCGGCGGCGTGGAGGCGGGTCTGGCCGGCGAGCAGCGCCCCGAGCATCGCCTGCTCGCCGCCGCCGGCGAGGGCGCGGGCGGCGGCATCGAGCAGCTCGAGCCGGTCGGCGTCGCCGCGCAGGCGCGCGGCCTCCCGCGCCTCGGCGAGCCATGCGGCAAGGTCGCCTTCCGCCATGTGGATGATCGCAAGGTGGGCGCGCGGCGAATGGAAGCCGGGCTCCTGCGCCGCCATCCGCCGCAGCAGGGCGATCCCGGCCTCCTTCTCGCCCGCGAAATAGAGGATGAGGCCCTTGTCGGCGAGGATCGAGCGCGAGCGCGGGTCGAGCCGGCGGGCGGCTTCGACCTCGGCCAGCGCCGGCCGGAACTCGCCGATGTGGAGGAGCGCGGTGCCGTGCCAGTGGTGCGCGCGCGCCGACGAGGGATCGAGCTCGGTCGCGCGGCGGAAGCCCCGGCGCCCGGCGTTGAAATCGCGCCGCCCGTAAAAGGCGACGAAGGCCAGAGCGGCGTGCGCGTCGGCGAGGCGGTCGTCGAGCGCCAGCGCGCGGCCCGCCGCCGCTTCGGCACGGGCATAGGCCTCCTCGTCGGGCACGTCGCTATATTCGCGCAGCAGCAGCCAGGCGTCGGCGAGCCCCGCATGCGCCGCCGCATAGTCCGGATCGCGCGCGATCGCCGCTTCGAAATGGTCGCGGGCCCGGGCGAGGCTCTCGGGCGTCCTGCGCTCCCATTCGTAGACGCCGGCCAGATAATGCTCGACCGCCTCGGGCGGAGGCTGATGCCCGGCGGTGCCGGCCGGACCGCGCGCCGCCGTCACCGCGATGGCAGCGGCGGCGGCGAGGCCGAGCAGGCCGGCTCCGGCGAGCGCCAGCGTCCGGCCTGGCGGCCGGCGGCTCGGCGCGGTCCCCGCGGCGGGCGCGGCCGCCGTCCCGCC
>DASWMB010000165.1:0-4066 GCA_036399955.1 Allosphingosinicella sp.
GTCCTCGAGCGCGCCGATCCAGTAGCCGTTGGTCGCCAGCCGCCGCTCGATCCCGCTCACCACCGGGTTCTGAGCCCGCGCGAACTCGTCCGCCGGGACCGGATTGGCCGCCATGTCCGCGACGATCTCGCGCGCGGCGCGGAAGAAGGCGGGGACGCTCTCGGGCCGGAGTTCGGCGGCGGCGTAGAAGATCCCCCAGGCGGGGAGCGCCTCGGAGCTTATGTGGGACGCGCTCGGCGAATAGGTCGTGCCCTCCGCCTCGCGCAGCCGCTCGAACAGGCGCACCCGGAAGATGTTGGCGGCGAGCGCCAGCGCGCGGCGCGCGCGCAGCCGCTCGGTGCCGCCGAAGGTCGACCAGCCGATCGTCGCATAGGCCTGGTCGGGCGCACCGTCATGGGTGAAGCGGACCGGCGTCGCCGACGGCGCGGGTGGGCGCACCGCCGTGGAGCCCGCCGGAACCTGCGGCTCCGGCCGCCGCGGCAGCGCGCCGATCGTCCGCTTCGTCGCCTCGACCGCCGCCTCGAGCTCGACGTCGCCGACGATCACCGCGTGGACCGGCCCCGCCGCGAGCAGCGGCTCGTAATAAGCGCGGAAGCGCTCGAGGCTGGCGGCGGCGATCTCCTCGCGGCTCGCCGGGCGCGCGCGCAGGTCGCCGGGCCTGATCACGCCGCCGAACTCGCGCCGCCCGCGCGCCGCGGCCGAGGACATATGGAGGTTGAAGCTTTCGAGCGCGCTCGCCTGGAAGCGCGCGAACAGGGCCGGATCCCAGCGCGGAAAAGCGATCTTGGCGGCGAGCAGGCGCAGCTCGTCGGGAAGTTCGCGCGCGTTGGTCCGGCCGCCGAGAACGAACGAATCCTCGTCGACGCCGAAGGACATGCTCATCCGCCGCCCGGTGAGCATCCGTTCGATCGCGTCGAGGTCGAACTGGGCGATGCCCGACGGGCCGATCAGCCCTCCGAGCCAGCCGAGGGACGGCCGGTCCGGCGCCATCGCCGCCTGGCCGCCGCCGAAGCGGAGCTGGACGTCCACTTCGCCGCGCTCGAACTGGGTGCGCTTGAAGGTGAGGGTCGAGCCGTTCGCGAAGCGGACGATGGTGACGTCCATGTCCTCCACCCGCTCGCGCGACAGCTCGCGGCCGGGAGGACCGGGCGCCGGCAGGTCGTCGAGGCTGACCCGGCGCTCCGCCTGGCGCTCGGCCGGCGCGGTGCCGGCGGCGGCGGCGAGGCCGGCGACCAGCTCGGCGGTCTCCACCGGCTGCGGCGTCAGGAAGACCATGTGCGGCCCGGATCCGGTGAACAGCGCGCGCATCCGCGCCCCGATCCGCTCCGGGGTCATGGTCGGCTCGGCACGGTCGAGGATCGCCCGCACCGTCGCGGCGCTCGTCACCACGTCGCGGTCGTCGATCGCATCGATCAGGCGCGCGGCGTGGCGCGGCGACAGCATCGTCGCTTCGGCGAGCAGCTGCGCTTCCGCCGAGGCTCGTATGTTCTGGAGCTCGCGCGCGATCTCCGTCTCGCTCGGCGGCGCCCGCTGCGCGTCGGCGACGATCGCGAAGCTCTGCGCCAGCGCTTCGCGCCAGCGCCCGCCATGCGAGACGACGGAGAGCGAAGTCGCGTCGCCTCCCTCGCGCGAGCGGCCGCTGCCGACCGAGGCGCTGATATAGGCCGCCTCCTGCCTCGCCCGCGCCTCCAGGCGCCGGTTGATGATCCGCGCCGCGAGCGATTCCTCGAGCGACAGCCGCTCGCGCGCCTCGGTGTGCGGCATCGGCTCGTGCGGGCGCACCCACATCAGGGTCGCCGCGGTCGGCGCTCCGGCGTCGACCAGCGGTGCCACCCGCGCCGGCCCTGCCGCGACGCGGCCGAGATCGGGCTCCGCCGGGGCGGCCCCCGCCGCCGCCCAGCCGCCGAAGCGGGCGCGGATCAGCGCTTCCATCAGCGCCGGATCGGCATCGCCCACCATCACCAGGGTCGTCCGCTCCGGCCGGTACCAGCGCCGGTAGAAGGCGTCGAGCCGCTCGGCATTGGCCGTGCCCAGCGTCTCGGTCGTGCCGATGATGTTGCGCCGGGAGACGCGCAGGCCCTGCCAGAAGGTCGCGCGGGAGAGGTCGCCGAGCCTCGTCTGGAGCTCGGGCTGGCGCTCCTTCTCGGCGAGGATCACCCGCCGCTCCGCCTCGACCGTCGCCGGGTCGAACAAGGCGGCCGAGGCCATCTCGGCCATGACGTTGAGGCTGGTGTCGAGCGATTCGCGGTCGTTCTTGGGAAGGTCGAGCTGGTAGACGGTCTGGGTGGCGCTGGTGGTCGCATTGGTGTCGGAGCCGAAGCTCGCGCCGAGCCGCTGCCAGATGTGCCGCGCCTCGCGGTCGGCGAAGCTCCTCGTGCCGCGGAACAGCATATGCTCGACGAAATGGGCCCAGCCCTGCTCGGCCTCCTCCTCGTGGAGCGCGCCGACGTCCACCCGCATCCGGATCGAGACCTGCCCCGCCGGCAGCGCGTTCCTGCGCACCGCGTAGCGCAGCCCGTTGGGCAGCGTCCCGAACCGCCAGGCGGGATCGCGGGCGATGTCGCTCCCCCGGTAGAGCCAGTCGGCATCGCCGCTTTGCGCGAAAGCGGGCGGCGCGACGAGGAGCGCGAGGGCGAGGAGGAGCGAACGGAGGAGGGGCATGAAGGTCCTGGGCTGCGGGGAGAGGGGCTCTTACTCGATCCTCCCCGGAACGGGGAGGGGGACCGCACGACGTGCGGTGGAGGGGGGCGAGCGCAGCGAGCTGGCGCGGCGGTGGGCCCCTCCACCAGCCTGCGGCTGGTCCCCCTCCCCGTTCTGGGGAGGAGTTCACATCTCCCCACCCCGCTTGACTCTCGCTGAACGGGCGTGGAACATATGTCGAACACAAGAGTCCGAGTCGCTTATGCCCACCGAAGCCCGCCTGGCCGCGCTTCGCGCCGAGATCGCCGCGCTCGCCGAGAGCGCACGCGGCGGCGCATTGCGCGAATGCCTTCCGTTCGGCCTCGAGCCGATCGACCGCCGCCTCGCCGGCGGCGGCCTTGCCGTCGCCGCGCTCCACGAGATCGCCGGCGCCGCCCCCGGCCTCGGCGACGATGCCGCCGCCACCCTGTTCGCCGCCTCGATCGCCGCGCGGCGGGCGGGGGAGGAGGGGACGATCCTCTGGGCGCTCTCCCGGCGGGACCTGTTCGCGCCCGGCTTGGCCGCGGCCGGCCTCGCGCCGGCGCGAGTCCTCTATGCCGAATGCCGGCGCGACGAGGAGGTGCTCGCGGTGATGGAGGAGGGGCTTCGCCATGGCGGCCTCGCCGCGGTGGTGGGCGAGGCGGGGCGCGTCTCGATGACCGCCACCCGCCGGCTCCAGCTCGCCGCCGAGGAGGGCGGAACGACGGCGCTGATGCTGAAGCGCTGGCGCAAGGCGGGCGAGGACCCGCTCGCTCTCCCGTCCGCCGCCGTCACCCGATGGCGCCTCGCCTGCGCCCCGTCGGAGCGCCTTTCGGTCCCCGGCCTCGCCCGCCCCCGCTGGCGCCTCGCTCTCGAGCGCCAGCGCGGCGGCGAACCCTTCAACCTCATAGTGGAGGCTCCCGATGAAGAGGCTCGCCTCGCTCTACCTGCCGGACCTCGCCGTCGAGCGCCTGCGGCGGACGGAGCGCGCCAGGCCGCCTGAGGGGGCGGGTAGGGGCGGGGGCCGAGAACCCTCTCCCGCTTGCGGGAGAGGGCAGGGTGAGGGTCTTCTTCTTCTTCTTGAAGGACAGACCCTCACCCTCCCACCGCTTCGCGGCGGGCCCCTCCATGAGCCGCCACTAAGGCTGCTTCCGGGGGAAGCAGCCAAGCGGCTCATCCCGCAAGCGGGAGAGGGACTTAACACCTGCTCCTGCCCGAACACCCCCGGCTGGCGCCCCGGCGCCCGCTGGGCGCGGGCGGAGCTCGAAGCGGAGATGGAGAAGCTCCCCCTCCACCAGCGCCCGTCGATGCGCGAGCTGGGGCGAAGGACGGAGGCGGCGGAGGTGGCGTACAGGGGAAAGGGAGGGCAAAAGCCCTCTCCCGCTTGCGGGAGAGGGTTGGGTGAGGG
>DASWMB010000166.1:0-16279 GCA_036399955.1 Allosphingosinicella sp.
CGCCGCCGCGTCCGCCGCCGCCGCCGCCTCGGCGCCCGCGGCCGATCGGATCGCTCGGGTCGTTGTCGGTGGCGCCGCCGCCGCCGCCGCGCCGGCCGCCGACCGGGTCGCTGGGATCGTTGTCGCTGCCGCCGCCGCCGCCGCCGCCGCGTCCGCGTCCGATCGGGTCGCTCGGGTCGTTGTCGGTGGCGCCGCCGCCCCGGCCGCGGCCGGCCGGGTCGGCGCGCGGGCCGCTGTCGTTGTCGCTGGTCTGGACCGCGCCCGCCTCGCCGCCGAGGGCAAGGAAGGCGCCGCCCGCCACCGCGCCGCCGGCGACGGTGCCGAGGAACGAGCGGCGGCTCAACTTGCGGGTGATCTTCATGGCGCGTCTCCTTGGCGGCGTCCGGGCGAATTCCTGGGCGACGATGCGCGCCGCGCCGCGCGAGGTAAATTCCGACAGATGTCGGGTGATGCCGGAAAGGCCGCGCTCAGCCCGCCGGCCGCGCTGCGACCGCTTGCGCCGGCTAGCAGCGGCGGCCGCGGGCGCTCGGGTCGGCGGGGTCTGCGTCGCTGCAGGCGCGGCCGCGATTATCCGGGTCGCCCGGATCCTGGTCGGTGACGCCGGACAGCGTGCCGCGGCCGGGGCGGTCGCTCGCATCCTGGTCGGTGCGGCCGGTGCGGGTGCCGCGCCCGGGGGGGTCGGCGCGGGCGCCGCTGTCGTTGTCGCTGCGCTGCATCGCTCGCGCGGGGCCGGCGCCGAGCGCGGCGAGTGCTCCCCCTGCGGCGGCGCCGCCTGCGACGGCGGCGAGGAAGGAGCGGCGGCTGAGGCTGCGTGTCGTCTTCATGGCGTCTCCCCCGATCGGCCAGTCCGGCGCAGGCTAGCCTCGGCCGGGCGCCGTCGCAAGGCGGGCCGGTTGCCGCGCCCCGGGGAGGGTCCTAGAGGCCGGGGATGCTCGACGCCCAGAACGCCCCCGCCGTCCCGCCCGCAGCCGTCCGCCGCGAGGATTATCGCCCGCCCGACTGGCAGGTGCCGGAGATCGCGCTGGACTTCGATCTCGATCCCGAGCGGACGATCGTCAGGTCGCGGCTCCAGGTCGAGCGCGCCGGCGAAGGGCCGCTCCGGCTCGATGCCGAGGGGTTGAAGATCCTGAGCGTCAACGTCGACGGCGCTCCCGCCGAGTGGCGCGAGGGGGAGGACGCGATCCTGATCGACATCGCCGGCGATCGCGCCACGGTCGAGACGGAGGTCGAGATCGGCCCCCGCGCCAACACCCAGCTGATGGGCCTCTACGAATCGGGCGGGATCCTGTGCACCCAGTGTGAGGCCGAGGGCTTCCGCCGGATCACGCCCTTCCCCGATCGCCCCGACGTGCTCAGCCGCTTCAGCGTGCGCATGGCCGCCGACAAGGCGCGCTTCCCGGTCCTGCTCTCGAACGGGGATCCGGTCGGTGCGGGGGAGCTCGAGGACGGGCGGCACTGGGCCGAATGGCGCGATCCCTTCCCCAAGCCCTGCTACCTGTTCGCACTGGTGGCCGGCGACCTCGTCGCCAATCGCGACAGCTTCGTCACCCGCTCCGGCCGCACCGTCGATCTCGGCATCTGGGTCCGCGACGGCGACCTTCCTCGGACCGAGCATGCGATGCAGTCGCTCAAGACGGCGATGAAATGGGACGAGGAGGTCTACGGCCGCGAGTACGATCTCGACGTGTTCAACATCGTCGCCGTCGCCGATTTCAATTTCGGCGCGATGGAGAACAAGGGGCTCAACGTCTTCAACTCGCGCTTCATCCTCGCCGATCCGGACACCGCGACGGATGCCGATTACGACGCCATCGCCGGCGTCGTCGCGCATGAATATTTCCACAACTGGTCGGGCAACCGCGTCACCTGCCGGGACTGGTTCCAGCTCTCGCTGAAGGAAGGCTTCACGGTCTTTCGCGATCAGCAATTCTCGGCCGATCTCGGCTCGCGGGCGGTGAAGCGGATCGAGGACGTGCGCGTCCTTCGCGCCGCCCAGTTCCCGGAGGACGGCGGCCCGCTCGCCCATCCCGTCCGGCCCGATTCCTACCTCGAGATCGCCAACTTCTACACCGCGACCGTCTACAACAAGGGGGCGGAGCTCATCCGGATGCTCCACACCCTGCTCGGGCCCGTGCGGTTCCGGGCGGGCGCCGATCTCTATTTCGATCGCCACGACGGCCAGGCCGTGACCTGCGAGGATTTCGTCCGCGCGATGGAGGAAGCGAGCGGCATCGACCTGTCGCGCTTCCGCCTCTGGTATTCCCAGGCCGGGACGCCGCGCGTCGCGGCTCGGGTCGAGCACGAGCCGGGCAGCGGCCGGGCGCGCGTCCGGGTCGAGCAGCAGGTGCCGCCGACGCCGGGCCAGCCCGCCAAGAAGCCGATGCCGATCCCGCTCCGCATCGCCCTGTTCGGCGAGGCGACCGGCGCGAAGCTGGCCGAGGAGCTGCTGCTCGTCGAGGAGCAAACGAAGGAGCTGACCCTCGACGGGATCGGCGAGCGGCCGGTGCTGTCGGTCAACCGCGGCTTCTCGGCGCCCGTCGTCGTCGAGACCGACAGGAGCCTCGCCGACCTCGCTTTCCTCTCGGCGCGGGACGACGATCCCTTCGCCCGCTTCGAGGCGATGCAGCAGCTGATGCTCGATACGCTGAAGGCCGCGATCGCCGGCCGCGAGGCGGACCGCGAGGCGGTGGTCGAAGCCGTCCGCCAGACCCTCGCCGACGAGGCGCTCGATCCCGCCTTCGTCGCCGAAGCGGTGCTGCTGCCGAGCGAGAGCTTCATCGGCGACCAGCTCGAGACCGTCGATCCGGAAGCGATCCACCGCGCCCGCGAGCAGCTGCGCGCCGAGCTCGGGCTCGGCCTCGAGACGCTGTGGCGGGCGGCCTATGCGGCTCATGCCGCCAACCGCTACGAATATTCGCCCGCCGCCAAGGGCGCGCGGCGCCTCCGCACCGTGGCGCTCGGCTACATCGCAGCCGCCGGTGCGGGCGACGCCGCCGCGATGGCGATGCGCCAGTTCGACGAGGCCGACAACATGACCGACCGGCAGGGCGGGCTCGGCGTCCTCGTCAACGGCGATGCGCCCGAGCGGCAGGAGGCGCTCGACGCCTTCTACGCCCGCTATCGGCACGACGCGCTGGTGCTCGACAAATGGTTCACCGCCCAGGCGCTCTCGTCGCGCGACGACACGCTCGAGCGGGTCGCCGAGCTCGCCCGCCATGGCGACTTCACCATGTCGAACCCGAACCGGCTGCGCGCGCTCGTCGGCGCCTTCGCCGCCAACCAGCGCGCGCTCCACCGCGCCTCGGGCGAGGGCTATCGCTTCCTTGCCGACATGATCCTCGCCGCCGACCGCATCAACCCGCAGACCGCCGCCCGGCTCGTCCCCCCGCTCGGCCGCTGGCGCCGCTTCGAGCAGTCTCGCGCCGCGAAGATGCGCGCCGAGCTCGAACGCATCGTCGCCGCGCCCGGCCTCTCCAAGGACGTGTTCGAGCAGGCCTCCAAGAGCCTCGCCTGAGTCCGCCCTGCTTCTTTGCAGGCTGCAATTGACTGTCGGCCGTTAGCGGCGGCCGTACGGACCCGCGATCAGGCCTCTTTGAGCAGCTCCAACACTTGCAGCCTTTCGGCTGGGCTGAGGCTCGAGGACCGCAGGAGATCAAGCAGTTGCTGCTGATGGCGCTCCCGTGTTCGCATGTGCCAGCGCAGCACGGCCAGGTTGAGAAAAGCGATCGTGAGCACGGCACCGACCAGGAGGAGAACCTGGGCGAGTGGCATTTCGGCAGATTCCCCCTCGAACCGGAGATGTCCGCGCGACCACTCGCCGCTGAGCTTGCCGGCGATCAGAATCGTGGCGAGGGCTGCAAACAACATCAGCTTGAGCCGGGCGAAAGCGCGCACGGGTGTGAGATAAAGCTTCATCGCCTTGACGATGAGCCGGCCGACCTCCGTCGCGTCCGTTCTCGCGATGGTCATAGCGCCGGCCCTCGCTTTGCCTCGTCATGTGCCTCGTCCGCCTTGCCCGGCTCGGCGGCGGTGCGCTCCTTGGCGGCGTGAAAGAGCTTTTCCAGGCTGGCGCGGGCATTGAGTTCGAGCTGGAAATAAAACCAGAATGCGCCGGCCGTTGAGCCGACCACGGCGGCAAGGAAGATCAGGTCCAAGGGCCCGAAAGCCGCATGCGGTGGAGACGCGGTGCTGAAGTACAAGAATAGCAACGCAAAGCCGCCGAAAACGACTTCGAGCTTCGCCAGAGAAGCAATTTCCCGGTCGGATGTCCCCTCCACAATCAGCGCCACCCAGGGCTCCGGAGCCATCACCGGAGCGTAGCTGATGCCGGGCGCGGCCAATGCTTCCAGATCGATGACCGATCGAATGAGCCGCGGCTCAACTACGGGATCGGCTCCGGCTTCGGCGCTCGCTTCCGGTCCGGGGCTAGTTTCGGATTCGGGTTTGGGTTCAGGCATGAGCCGACTCCGTCACGACGACCAAGGTGCTACACCCGGCGGCGGCGGATACAAAGGCATTGCATGCGCAGTCGGTCGCAGCATGCTCGCCGGGCATATTGGCCGACGGTTGCCGGGGAAAGCGTTTCGCGGGAGAAGCGCGACATGCCTCCGCCCTTCCCGGTCCGGCTCCTGCCGCACGATCCTTCGTGGAGCAGGCTCGCCTCGATCGAGGCGGAGCGGCTCACGGCCGCTGCGCGCGGCGCCCTTGCCGCGATCCATCATATCGGATCGACGGCTGTTCCCGGCCTCCGCGCCAAGCCGGTGGTCGACCTGCTCGGCGTCGCCTCCGGCCTTGCCGCGCTCGACCAGGCGAGGGCGGCGATCGAGGCGCTCGGCTATCGCTGGCACGGCGAATATGGCCTGGCCGGGCGACGCTACTGTACGCTCGCCGATCCGGCGACGGGGGAACGGCGAATGCAGCTCCATTGCTACGCCGCGGGCGATCCGCAGATCCGGCGGCACCTTGCCTTCCGCGACGCGCTGCGTGCGCGGCCGGAGCTCGCCGAGGCCTATGAGGGGGAGAAGCTGCGCTGCGCCGCGCTCCACCCGCAGGACAGCCACGCCTATACGGACTGCAAGGCTGCGTGGATCGAGCGGACGCTCGCCGAAGCGGCTCGCGACGAGGCGGCGGGCTCAGCAGTCCCGTAGAATGCCGCTCAGCGTCCGGCGACCCACTGCGCGACCTGGGTGGCGACCTGGTTGGCGGCCTGGTTCAGCGCCGGGGCGACCAGCGCCGGCTGCGCGGCGGCGACCGGCACCCGCGCCTCGAACCGGTTCGTCGCGAGCGAATCCCGCCCGCGCGCGATCACCGCGTCGTAGAGGACCACCGCCTCCATCCGGTCGGAATCGAGCCCGAACAGAACGAGCTGGCCGGTGAGGCGCGTGCCGGGCTCGTGCGTGAACTGGCCGGGATCGAGCACGACGCGGTTGGTGGTGGCGGCGATCGTTTCGGACAGCACGCTGCGGAAGAGCTCGCTGGGATCGTCCGCCCAGAAGGCGTTCTTCAGATACTGGATCGTCTGCGGCGCGACATAGACGGGCACGCGGGTGTTCTGGAGCGCGACGGGAACGGTCGGCTCGACGACGGTGATCGTCTCGCCGGGCGCGGCGGTTCGCGCCGTGCCGGTCGGACGCGTCTGGTCGGCCTTCAAGGTGAAGAGCTCGCTCGGCGCACCGCCGCCGAAGCAGGCGCCCAGCGCGAGTGCCGCCGCTGCGGCGATCGTCGTGCGCAGTCTCATTGCTTGTTCCGTCTTCCCTTGTAGTCGGGCAGCGACTGGCCGCCGACGATGCCGCCGATGCCCTGGCGCTCGATCCGGGTGGTGATCGCGCGCAGCGATTCGGAGGTCTCGCGCAGGTCGTGGATCAGCTCGCCGACCTGGGGCAGCGTCTGGTTCGTGAAGGCGTTGACGCCGGGCCGGGCCTCGGCGAGCACCGCGTTCAGATTTTCCATGCTCTGCTCTGCAGCGCGGATCGTATGGCGCAGGTCGTTGACCAGGGGCCGCCCGTCCTCGTTCACCAGCCGCTCCGTCGAGCTCATCAGCCGGCCCGCGCGCTCCGCCGCCTCGCCCGCTTGGCGGATCGAGATGCGCGCCTCGGCCAGTGTCGCCGCGATCTCCGGCGAGCGTTCGGCGAGCGAGCGGCTGATCGCCTCGGTATTGGCGAGGATGCCGGCGATCGACTCCTGGTTCCGGTCGCCGAGCAGCTGGGTCAGCCGCTCCGTCAGGGTCGATATTCGCTCGAGCAGCTCGGGCGCGGTGTTGAGGATCGAGCCGAGGCCGCCCATCCGCGGCGGGATTACCGGGACGCCGTAGGGGCATTGCGACTGCGGGTTGCGCTCGGGGCAGGCGAGCGGCGGCGGGCGGGGCCGTTCCGGCGCGATCTCGGGCGGGTTGAGCTGGATCTGGCTGAGGCCGGTGAAGCCGACCCCCCGGATGGTCGCGGTCGTGCCCTGGAGAATGGGCGTGTTGTCGCGCACGCCGATGCGCACGCGGACGAATTCCGGGTTGCGCTCCTCGAGGTCGATCGCCTCGATCTGGCCGACCGGCACGCCGTTATAGGTGACCGCCGTGCCCTTGGCCAAACCCTCGACCGACTGGCGGAAGAAGACGTCGTATCCCTGCTGCTTGTCGCCCGACACCTGGCTCAGCCAGACGATGAACAGGATCAGCGCCGCCAGCAGCGCGAGCACGACGCCGCCGACGAGGATATGGTTCGAACGGGTTTCCATCAGCCCCTTGCTCTTTCCCTCTTATCCACGGTCGCGGCGGCGCGCCCGCGCGGTCCCCTGAAATACTCCTGGATCCATTCGTGGTCCAAAGCCAATAATTCCGGAATCGTTCCAATCGCCACCACCTTGCGGTCGGCGAGCACCGCGACGCGGTCGCAGATCGCGTAGAGCGTGTCGAGATCGTGCGTGATCAGGAATACGGTGAGACCGAGGGCGTCGCGCAGCTGCACGATCAGCTCGTCGAAGGCGGCGGCGCCGATCGGATCGAGGCCGGCCGTCGGCTCGTCGAGGAAGAGGAGCTCGGGATCGAGGGCGAGGGCGCGGGCGATGCCGGCGCGCTTCCTCATGCCGCCGGAAAGCTCCGACGGGAACTTGGCGGCGGTGTCTGCGGCGAGGCCGGACATCACGGTCTTGTAGGCGGCGATCTCGTCGAGCAGCTGCTCGTCCATGCGCGGGAAATATTCCCGGATCGGCACCTGGATGTTCTCGGCGACGGTCAGGGTCGAGAACAATGCGCCGCCCTGGAAGAGGATGCCCCAGCGACGGCGGACATGCTTCGCTTCCTCTTCGGGGCGGCCGATCATCGGCTCGCCGAAGACGGTGACCTCGCCGGCGTCCGGGGTCTGGAGGCCGATGATCGAGCGCATCAGCACGGACTTGCCCGTGCCCGAGCCGCCGACGACGCCGAGGATCTCGCGTCGGCGGACGTCGAGGTCGAGCCCCTCATGGACGACCTGCCGGCCGAAGCTGTTCCTGAGGCCGCGGACCTGGATGATGTGCTCGGGCTCGCTCACAGCCACCCTATCGACGTGAAGAAGACGGCGAAGAAGGCGTCGAGGACGACGACCAGGAAGATGGCCTGGACGACCGCCGCAGTGGTGCGCAGTCCGACCGATTCGGCGTTGCCCTCGACCTGGAGTCCCTGGAAGCAGCCCGCCATCGAGATGATCAGGCCGAACACGGGCGCCTTGATCAGCATCTGCCACAGATCGGTCTCCGGCACGACCTCGCGCAGCCGCTGGACGAAGGTGATCGGCGGGATGCCGAGATCGATCCAGACGAACATGCCGCCGCCGATGACCGCAAGGATGGAGGCGTAGAAGCCGAGGACCGGCATCAGCAGGACGGTCGCGAGCACCCGCGGCACGACCAGCGCCTCCATCGGCGACACGCCGATGGTGCGCATCGCGTCGACCTCCTCCGAAAGCTTCATCGAACCGATCTGGGCCGCGAAGGCCGAGCCCGAACGGCCGGCGACCATGATCGCCGTCATCAGCAGGCCGAGCTCCTTGACGGCGCTGCGCCCGACCAGGTTGATCGTGAACACCTCGGCGCCGAACTGGCGCAGCTGCACCGCGCCCTGCTGGGCGATGACGATGCCGACGAGGAAGCTCATCAGGCCGACGATCGGCAATGCGTGGACGCCGACATGCTCGAAATTGGTGACGACCGCATTGATCCGGAAGCGGCGCGGATGCGTGGCGACGTTCCACAGCGAGATGAGGAGAGCGCCGAAGAAGCCGAGCAGGCCGTAGAGCGTGCGCCCCGCCACGGCGGTGCCGGCGCCGATCTGGGCGAGGACGCGGTAGAAAGCGGGCGTGCGGTCGCGGCGGACCTTGACCGGCTGGTCCGCCTTCTCGACCTGGTCGAGCAGGGAGCGGTGCTCCTCGCTCTCGCCGACGATCTCGGCGCGCCGGTCGCGCTGGAGCTTGTACATCAGCCAGGCGCCGACCGTGTCCATGCGCTCGACGTCGGACAGGTCGACGACGAGGCGGTCGCCGCGGACCTCCTCGAGCCGCTCGGTGAGCTTGCGGATCCGCGCCAGCGTCAGATTGCCGCTGAAGCGCAGGACGCAGCGGCCGTCCTCGGTCGTCTGGGAGAAATCCGGCATGATGTTCATGGCGGGCGGGACAGTGCTTCAAAAGGGAGCGGGCGGCAAGCGCGGCGAGGATGGACAGGCGCTACGCTCCTGTGCTTGCCGCAGTTCCATGAAGAGCCAGCTCGCCATTTACGACATGGACAAGACGATCACGAGGCGGGCGACCTATACGCCCTTCCTGGTCCATGCGTGCGTCCGGCTCGCCCCGTGGCGCATGATGCTGATGCCGCTCGTTCTCCTCACCCTCGCGGCCTACGGCCTGCGCCTGATCGACCGCGGCCGCCTCAAGGAATGGAATTACACCTTGCTGATCGGCCGCGGCGTTTCGCCCGAGCGGCTCGAGCCCGTGATCGAGAGCTTCGCGGAGCGGCAGCTCGCGACCAACATCATGCCCGGCGCGCGGCGCAGCATCGAGGCCGACCGCGCGGCGGGGCGGCGCCTCGTCATGGCGACCGCCTCCTACCGGCTCTACGCCGCAGCGATCGCGAGGCGGCTGGGCTTCGACGACGTGATCGCGACAGAGACGATGCGGGACGCGGAGGGGCGCGTCGTCGCCAGGATCGACGGCGCCAATTGCTACGGCCTTGGCAAGCTCGACATGATCGAGGCCTGGCTCCAGCGCGAAGGGCTGGAGCGCGAGTCGCTCCACATCCGCTTCTATTCCGATCATGTCTCGGACCACCACGTCCACCGTTGGTCCGACGAGCCCGTCGCCGCCAACCCCCACGACCGCCTCCTGCGCCTCGCCGAGCTTGAAGGATGGGAAGTCGTCGATTGGAGCGACCGGAAGCTTGCTGCGCGCCTGCGTTGAAATGTAAGCGAAATCTCTGAGAACGTAAAGGCTACGTTTACATTGCTATCCCAAAGTAAATCTAATGTTTGTTCTGCAAAGGGCGCGTCAATTTTCTTTGGCTTGCATCGTTGAAAGTAGTTGACTGACATTGAGGTCAGTAGTAGCTCCGCCCCGTTACTGAACCGCTCCTCGAGGGCGGCAGATTGAGGAGGGAAGCATGGCGGGCAGCTTCACTGAACTCACCCTCATCCTCGGTGCGGCGGCGGGAGCGGCGGCGGCGTGGGGAGCGCCGCCGCCGGGGGTCGCGGTTTCGACACCTTCCAAATTGCGGGCGGGCACGATCGGCGCCGCCGACTATCCGGCCGATGCCCTGGCGGCGCGGGCCGAGGGGCGCACGCTGGTACGCTATACCGTCGGCTTCGACGGGCGCGCTGCGAACTGCGCCGTCCTCGCGACGAGCGGCCATGCCTCGCTCGATGCCGCCGCCTGCGCGCTGGTCCAGCGGCGCTTCCGTTTCAGCCCGGCGCAGGATGCGTCCGGCAAACCCGTTTCCGAAACGCGGACCGATGTCGTCGCCTGGGCCTTGCCCGAGGCGCCGGCGCCGGCGGCGTCCGGGAAGCCGCCCGCGTCCGACTGACTCGCGTAACGGTCGGGCGCGGGCGGACCTTTTCTCTTCCGGTGGACGGCCGGAAGGGCTCGCCTGCGGGCGGGAGCTGAGGATCCCCCTGAGTCGATGTTGGGATCCTCACCTCCGCCGGCGGGCGGGAGAGCTCGCCCGCGCCGGGCGGGAAGGTGAGGGCCCTGCTGAGTCGCTGTCTCGGCCCTCATCTTTCCGGCGGCGAGCACACGTCTAGACCGCGTCCAGCGCCTGCTCGAAATCGGCGATGAGGTCGTCGGGATCCTCGACGCCGATCGAGATGCGCACGAGGTTGTCGGTGATGCCGAGCGCCTGCTTGCGCTCGTCCGGCACCGAAAGATGGGTCATCGCCGCCGGCGCGCTGGCCAGCGTCTCGGTGCCGCCGAGGCTGACCGCGAGATGGGCGATCTTCAGCGAATCGAGGAAGGCGAACGCCTCCTTCTCGCCGCCCTTCAAATAGAGCGAGAAGGTCGAGCCGGCGCCGGTGCAGTGGCGGCGGTAGATGTCCGCCTGCCGCGCATCGCTGCCGCCTTCGAGGAAACCGAGATAGCCGACGCTCTCGACCTTGGGGTGCTGCCGGAGCATCTCGCAGACGATCGCGGCGTTCTCGCCTGCGCGCGTCATCCTGAGCTCCAGCGTCTCGAGCGAGCGCAGCAGCATCCAGGCGGTGTTGGGGTCGGTGATCGTCCCGATCGTGTTGCGCATCATCCGGATCGGATCGATCCACGCCTTGGCGCCGACGACGCCGCCCGCCACCAGGTCCGAATGGCCGCCGGCATATTTGGTGAGCGAATAGATCGAAAGGTCCGCGCCGTGGTCGAGCGGGTGGTGCCAGAGCGGGCCCAGGAAAGTGTTGTCGATCGCGATCGGCGGCCGCTCGTCGCCGAAGACGGCGGCGCGCGCGGCGGCGACCGCCTGGACGTCGACCAGCGCGTTGGTCGGGTTGGCAGGGCTCTCGAGATAGATGAGCGGCACCCGGCCCATCGACTTCGCCTGCTCCAGCACCGCCTCGATCTCGTGGCGCTCCGCGCCCGCCGGGAAGTCCAGCCATTTGACCCCGAAGCGGCCGAGAATGCGGCCGATCAGCGTCTCGGTCGCCGCATAGAGCGGCCCGGAATGGACGATCACGTCGCCCGGCTGGACGAAGGTGAGGAGCAAGGTCGCGATTGCCGACATGCCGGACGAGAAGGAGAGCGCGTCTTCCGCATTTTCCCAGAGGCCGAGCCGGTCCTCGAGGATTTCCTGGTTGGGGCCGTTGAAGCGCGAATAGACCAGCCCTTCGGAGCCGCCGGGGCGCTTTCCGGTTACGCCTTCGAAGTGGCGCTTGCCGGCCGCCGCGTTCTCGAAGACGAAGGTCGAGGTGAGGAAGATCGGCGGCTTCAGCGACCCTTCGGAGAGGGCCGGGTCGAAGCCGTGGCCCATCATCAGGGTCGACGGCCGGAGGCGGCGTCCGCCGACCTCGAGCACGCCGGGCTTGGGCCGCCGCCGCGGCGCCGCGCCGGTGAGGTCGGATTCGTCTTCGTTCTGCATGCTTCTCTCCGGTCCTTCGAGACGGGCCTTCGCCAAGCTCAGTCCCTCCTCAGGATGAGCGGACAAATCCCCTGCACTCCGCTCATCCTGAGGAGCCGCTGAGCGAAGTCGAAGCGGCGTCACGAAGGACCGCCCTAGCCGATAAGCGCCGCAATGATCCAGACGATGCCCACCATCAAAGGCACGCCGGCGAGGTCGAGGATCAGCCCGGCCTTGAGCATGCGCGGCAGGGCGATGTGGCCGGTCGCCCAGGCGATCGCGTTGGGGCCGGTGCCGGAGGGCAGCATGAAGCCCCAGCTCGCCGCCCACGCGGCCGGAAGGGCGAGCAGGATCGGATCGATCCCGGTCGCGGCGATGATGCCGGCGACGACCGGGATGATGCCGCTCGCCGCCGCGACGTTGGAGGCGAACTCGGTGATGACGATCACGATGCCGACGAGGACGCAGACGACGATCAGAGGGTGGACGGCGCGGAGCGGCTGCAGCGCCACGCCGAGCCACTCGGCCAGCCCCGATTCGCCGATCCCGGCCGCGAGGGCGAGGCCGCCGCCGAACATCATGATCACGCCCCAGGGCGCGCGGTTCGCCTCGTCCCAGTTGAGGATGGCGCGGCCGGTGCCGTCCGGAATGATGAACAGGAGGAGGGCGCCGGCGATGGCGATGGTGCCGTCGGTGAGGCTGTCGCGCGGCAGGAGCGGCGTGAGGAAGGGGATCGCGATCCAGAAGGCGACCACGGCGGCGACCAGCGGCACCAGCCTTTTCTCGGCGACGGACCAGGCCCCGCACTCGCCGATCCCCTCCAGCGCATGCTCGGGCGCGAAGTCGATGGGCTGGACGCGCTGCACCTTCATCAGGATCAGCCAGCACAGCGGGATGGCGAGCGCCACGAGCGGCAGGCCGTACATCGCCCAGGTGAGGAAATCGATCCGGAGGCCGAGCGAGCGCTCGATGATGCCTGCGGCGATCGCATTCGTGGGCGAGCCGACGAGGGTGCCGAGGCCGCCGATCGAGGCGGCGAATGCGATGCCCATGGCGAGCGCGCCGGCAAAGCCTTCCGTGTGGCCTTCCGGCACCCTCGCGCCCTTCAGCACGGCGACCGCGATCGGGATCATGATGAGGGTGGTGGCGGTGTTGGAGACGATGAGGCTGAGGATCGCCGTCGCCGTCATGAAGGCGAGGAGCATGGCGGCGGGAGTCGAGCCGCCGCGCTTGACGATGGCGAGGGCAAGGCGGCGGTGGAGCCCGGTGCGCTCGATCGCCAGCGCGATGATTGCGCCGCCCAGTACCAGGAACAGGATCGGCGAATAATAGGAGGCCGCCGTCTCGTTCGCGGTCATGATGCCGAACAGCGGAAAGGCGAGGAACGGGACGAGCGCGGTGGCGGTGAGCGGCAAGGCCTGGCTCATCCACCAGCAGGCCATCAGCAGGACGATCGCCGAGGTGTGCCAGGCCGCGGGCGGCATCCCCGCCGGCGGCGGCAGCAGCAGCATCGCGACGAAGACGGCCAGCCCGCCCCAAAGCCCCCAGCGCTCGGCCATAGTCCTCGCTCTCCCTCGGTCCTGATCCGCTCATGCTGAGGAGGGACTGAGCCCGGCGAAGGCCCGTCTCGAAGCACGGGATCCTTCGAGACGCCGCTTCGACTTCGCTCAGCGGCTCCTCAGGATGAGCGGAGGGTTGCCGTCGCCCTCGCCCGACCTGATGGCAGAGGCGGCAAAAGAGCGCCAGAGGGGGAGCGGGCGCTTGACCTCGCCTCGCCGCGGGTGCTTACGGCGCGGCCATGACGGACGTCCGCACCCGCCTCGCCGAGCTCGGCATCGCCCTTCCCGAAGCCGCCGCCCCGGTCGCCGCCTATGTGCCGGCCGTGCTGGCGGGGAACCTCCTCCACATCTCCGGCCAGGTCTCGTTCGAGGACGGGCAGCTCCTCACCGGGCGGCTGGGCGAGGACCGCGACCTCGAATTCGGCTATCGCGCCGCCCGCGCCTGCGGCCTGATGCTGCTCGCCCAGATCGAGAAAGCGGTGGGGCTGGAGCGGGTCGAGCGGATCGTGAAGCTCGGCGTCTTCGTGAGCAGCGCCGGCTCCTTCACCGATCAGCCCAAGGTCGCCAACGGCGCGTCCGAGCTGATGGAGCAGGTGTTCGGCGAGGCCGGGCGCCACGCGCGGGCCGCCGTCGGCGTTTCCGCCCTTCCTCTGGGCGCGGCGGTCGAGGTCGATGCGGTTGTCGCCGTCGCGGCTGCTTGACGGCTTCTTCGCGCCGCCGCCCGTCGCCGAGCGGATCGACTGGCTGACGGCGCAGCCCTTCGCCCATCGCGGCCTCCACGGCGCCGACATCGTGGAGAATTGCCGCGCCGCCTTCGAAGCCGCGGTCGCGGCCGGCCACGGCATCGAGCTCGACGTCCAGGCGAGCCGCGACGGCGAGGCGATCGTCTTCCACGATTACGATCTGGAGCGCCTGACGGGGCAGCCGGGACGCGTCCGCGACCGGACCGCCGCCGAGCTCCAGGAGATCGCGGTCAGGGGATCGGGCGAGAGGATCCCGACGCTCCTCGACATCGTCCACCTGATCGATTCGCGCGTGCCGATGCTGATCGAGGTGAAGGCGCCCTCGCGGCGGGTCGCGGCGCTCTGCGCGTCGGTGCTGCGCGCCGTCCGCGACTATCGCGGCTATATGGCGGTGATGTCGTTCAATCCCGAGGTCGGGCGCTGGTTCTGGAACAACGGCCGGGGCATCTCGCGCGGCCTGGTCGTCACCGAGCGCAATCGCGGCCGCGTCCATGGCGGAGCCGAGCGCAGGCTCTCGCTGTGGCGGGCGCGGCCCCATTTCCTCGCCTACGACATCGAGGCGCTCCCCTCCGCCTTCGCCCGCGAGCAGCGCCGCCGAGGCCTGCCGGTGCTGACCTGGACGGTTCGCGGGGTCGAGCAGCGCCAGCGTGCCGCCGCTTATGCCGACCAGATCATCTACGAGGCGGCGTGAGCGATATCCTCGCGCGCATCTCGAAGGGCGTGGGCACCTTCGACGCCGCGGATTGGGACCGCTGCGCGGGCACCGCCGATCCCTTCACCAGCCACGCCTTCCTCGCGGCGCTGGAGGAGTCGGGCAGCGCGACGGCGCGGGCGGGCTGGCAGCCCGTGCCGCTCTCGATTGACGGTGCGGACGGCAGGCTCGCCGCCGTGCTCCCCGCTTATGTGAAGAGCCACAGCCAGGGCGAATATGTCTTCGATCATGCCTGGGCCGACGCTTACGAGCGCGCCGGCGGCGACTATTATCCCAAGCTCCAGATCGCGGTGCCGTTCACGCCGGTGCCCGGGCGCCGGCTGCTGACGGCCGAGGAGGCGCTGGCGCCGGCGCTGATCCGCGCCGCCGAGGCGCTGGTCCTCCAGAACGGCCTCTCCTCCGCCCATGCAACCTTCATCGCGCCGGAGGAGGTGGAGCCGTTCGAGCAGGCGGGCTGGCTGATCCGGGTCGACAGCCAGTTCCACTGGCTGAACCAGGGCTATGCGAGCTTCGACGACTTCCTCGCCTCGCTCTCCTCGCGCAAGCGCAAGGCGATCCGCAAGGAGCGTGCCGCGGCGCTCGACGGGCTGGAGGTGCGGCTTCTCTCCGGGAGCGAGATCGGGGAGGCGCATTGGGACGCCTTCTGGGAATTCTATCAGGACACCGGCGCCCGCAAATGGGGCCGCCCCTATCTCACCCGGGAATTCTTTTCGCTGCTCGGCGAGCGGCTGCCGGACCGGATCCTGCTCGTCCTCGGCATGCGCGGCGAGGTGCCGGTGGCGGGCGCGCTCAACCTCATCGGCGATGAAGCCCTCTACGGGCGCTACTGGGGCACGCTCATCGAGGCGCCCGGCCTCCATTTCGAGATCTGCTATTACCAGGCGATAGAGTTCGCGATCGCGAACGGGCTGTCCCGCGTTGAGGCGGGGGCGCAGGGCGCCCACAAATTGAGCCGCGGCTATCGGCCGGTACCGACCTTCTCGGCCCACTTCTTCGCCGACGAGCGGCTCCGCGACGCGGTCGCCGACTTCCTCGAGCGCGAGCGCGAGGCGGTGCTGGACGAGATCGCGGCGCTGGGGGACTTCACCCCCTTCCGGAAGGGCTGAGACGACTTGCCGCCGGCCGCGGCGGCGCTATCGTCGCGGCTTTCGGACTGGAAAGGGGGAGGACGAGATGCGCGCAGCCTGGTTGGTGGGGGCGCTGGCCCTCCTTTCGCTCCCCGCTTCGGCCCAGGAGCAGCCTCAGGCGACCGCCGCAGCGGAGCCGGCAGCTCCACAGGCGGCGGCCGGCCCCGCGCCCGGTCCGAGCCGCATCTTCGACGCGCACGACCTGTTCGGGCTCGAGGTGGCGACCGATCCGCAGATCAGCCCCGACGGGCGGCGTATCGTCTATGTCCGCCGCTCGGGCGACATCATGACCGATCGGATGCGCCCGAGCCTGTGGCTGATCGACACGGCGAGCGGCGAGCAGGCGCCGCTGGTCGCCGGCCCGGGCGCGCACATGTCGCCGCGCTGGTCGCCCGACGGCACGCGCGTCGCCTATATCTCCACTGCCGAAGGCGGCGCCGCGCAGCTCTACGTACGCTGGCTCGACAGCGGCGAATCGGTGCGGATCACCGGCCTGCCCAACGCGCCGAGCAGCATCGCCTGGTCGCCCGACGGCCGCCAGCTCGCTTATGTCATGCTGGTGCCGGGCGAGGCGCCGCGCCTGGGCCGCGCGCC
>DASWMB010000167.1:0-2172 GCA_036399955.1 Allosphingosinicella sp.
CGCTGGGCGCGCTGCTCCTCCCCGGCTGCGGCCGCGGTGACGTTCCGCTCAACAACCAGCAGATCGCCGAAGCGATCGAGAACCTGGCGGTCGAGGAGGTGCCGGAGGAGAAGGGGCCGCCGCCGCCTGCCCTGGCCGAGATCGGCGGGCCCGAGCGCGAGCGGGAGCTGCCGTCCGGCTCCGGCTGCGAGTTCTCGCAAGGGGGGCGACTGCTCTTCGTCTCGGCCGCGGGCGATGCGCTGGCGAAGGTGAACGGCTTCCCCGTCCACTTCGCCGCCAGCGGTCCGACCGGCGCCACCGGAGGCTATTACATCACCGAACGTTTCTCGCTCAGCATCGGCCGCCGCGCGGATGCGGCGGAGGCGGCCGAAACGACGGCGGGCTGGCCGGCGCGGCTGGTCCTCACCGACCGGCGGCAGGAGGAGAACAATGTCCTGCGTGTCGACGGCGCCTGGCGCTGCGGCGCCTGAGCGTATCGACGGCGCCGTGCCGAGGGCTCAGGCGGCGCCACAACATGGGGCGTCGGCGGCGAGGTCCGGCTTGGGCGCGCAGCAGACGCCCTGTGCGGTTTCGCTCGTGCAGCAGGGCTCATCGGCAGCCGCCCCGGTCAGCACGGCGAGCGCGGGGCTGTCGCCATAGACGGTCGCCTCGCCGCTGGTGTGGAACGCCTCCCAGACGACGCCGTCGGGATCGCTGACCCAGCTCTTCTCGGACCTGGCATAGCAACAGGTGGTCTTGCCCTCCTCGAGCATTGGGCGCCCGGCGAGCAGCAGGCGCCCATGGACTTCGGCGAGCTCGGCCGAGTCTTCGGCCTGGATGCCGAGATGCTCGATCCCGCTCGCCTCGTGCCGCCCGCTCGAGATGGCGAAGTTCACCCGCGGATCCTCGAGCATCCACTTGGCGTAGTCGCCCTTCACCACGCTCGGCTCGGCCGCGAACAGCGTCGAATAGAAGTGGATCGAGCGGTCTAGATCCTCGACGCCGACGTGAACATGAAGGCGCTTCATGCTGATTTCCTTTCGTTTTCCGCTGTGGCGGCGCAGGCCGAGCCGGCGCAGCAATTTTCCATGAGGTAGGAGACGAGGGCGTTCATCGCCGCGAAGTCGGCGCGGTAGATCAGCGAGCGATGCCGCCGCTCCTGCGCGACGAGCCCGGCGCGGCTGAGCTGGGCGAGGTGGAAGGAGAGGGACGAATTCGGGACTCCGAGCGCCCCGGCGATCGCTCCCGCGGCCATGCCCTCCGCGCCCGCGCGGACGAGCAGCCGGAACAGCGCGAGCCGGTGCTCCTGCGCGAGCGCTCCCAGGGCGGCGACGGCGGCGGGCGAATCCATGGCGGCTCCTTGTTTCGACGAACGTCGAAATGAAACGGCGGAGCGCCGCTGTCAATGCTTATTTCGAAAAGCCTTGAAACGACGTCAGCGCGGGCCTTTCGGACCTCGCGGGCGTTCTCCGCCGCCGCCGCCGCCGCCGCCGCCGCCGCGTCCGGGTGGACGAGGCCCGCGCGCGCGGTCGGGCCGGTGCGGGCGGTCGGGGCGATGCGGCCGGTCGGGACGGTCGGGGCCGCCCGGGCGCGGCGGGCGGGGAGGCGCGGCGGCGCCGGCGGGCGCGACCGAATAGCCTTCCTTCATCAGCCGCTGGAAGGCGGCGCGGGCGCTGGCCGCGATGGCCGCCTGGAGCTCGGGCGAGAGATCCGCCTGCGTGGTGTTGGCGTGGATCGCGCCGATGTCGCGCAAAAGCGTGTTCGGCAGCCCCTTGGACCCCGCCTTGAGCGCCATCACCGCGTCGAGGACGGCGGCGAAGACGATCTCCTGCATCAGCTCGTTGGCGGACTTCTTCATGCCGCCTCTTAACGCAGCCGAATGGCCTTTGTCGCGTCCAATGGTTCGCCGCCACGCCGCACCAACTTGATCCGCTTCGGACTCGATCGCAGGGCCTGAGTCCGGCGGACACGCCAACTGGCTGGTGCGACTGGATTTAATTCGAACCATTATCGATGCGTCCGCAGCGCATCGAAGGTTGCCATCTCGAAACGAGCGGAGCCTAATCGTTAGACCGAGTTCCCGAGTCGTTCTATCCGTATCTTCCATAAAGCCGAAGGAGACGAGCCATGCCCACGTCGATCCCCTATGATCCGGGCCTTGTACTGGGCAACATCGTCCATCCAGAGTACTTG
>DASWMB010000168.1:0-14082 GCA_036399955.1 Allosphingosinicella sp.
AGCGTGCGCGGACGCTGCGAGCGGCCGGAGCATCAGCTCGGCATCCTCGAACCGGTCGCGCCGGAGCAGCATCCGCGCCGCGGCGAGCCTTATCTCCTGCACTTGCGGCGCGAGATGCGCCGCGAGCAGCAGGACGTTCTGCGTGTTCTCGGAGACGAAGCGGCGCTCGCCCGAGAGGCTCTGCGCATAGCGGTAGAGCGAGGGATAGTGGTTCTCGTTGGCGCGATGGGCGCGGACGAACCAGGGCTGGGCGAGGCGATATTCCTCCGCCCGGCGCGCCGCATCCGCATTGCCCGCAACGAGGTGACGCATGCCACGCAGGTAGAGCAGCTCGGCGTCGCCGGGCGCGGCCTGGAGCAGCGCCGCGAGCAGCGGCTCGGCCGCAGCCGGGTTCCCGTAGAGAATCTCGGCATGGGCGAGGACTCGCTTCGCGAAGGGATCGCCATGGCGGGCGCCGTGGCGGCGGACGCGGGCCATGAACGTCTCGCGCAGGCGTTGCGGCACCCCGGCCTTGAGCGCGGCCTGAGCGAGCAGCAGGTCGTCGGCCGAGGCCGGCATACGAGTGATCGTGACCGGCGGCGCCTCGGCCGCCGCCGCGCGGCTGCCGCGGGTGAAGGTCATCTCGTCGGGATACCGGTGAAGGGCGCGGTTGAGATCGGCCATGCTCGTCCCGAAGGCCGCCGCGAACGCCTGGCGCGGCTCCTCGCCGCGGCCGAGCGCGGCAAAGTAGCTGCGCAACCGCTGCCGCCGCCCCTCGTCCCGGACCAGATAATGTACGAGGAGCCAGCTTTGCGCATAGAAGCGGGCGACCTCCTCTCCGGTCATCCGCCGGTTCGGCTCGGGGAAGAGGATCCGCTCCCAGGGAAGCCAGTCCTGCCGCTGCGAGAGCGCCCAGGCGCGGCCGGGATTGTAGTGGCCGAACTCCATACGGTTGGGGAGGATGCGCGCCGTCGCGGCATATTCGGCAAATCCTTCGACATACCAGGGTGGGTAGGCGGCCGGGTGGTATTGCAGCATGAAATGGTGGGCATATTCGTGGAACAGGGTGTCGTAGTTGCTCTCGCCGGTGATCTTCGCCGTCTCGTCGATCGCGGCGAGCACCCCTTCCGGAGAGGCGATGTAGAAACCGGCTATGCCGCTCCCGACCGGGCGGATGGCCGAAAGGCCTGCATTGCCGCGGACGAAATAGACATTGAGCTTGCTCGCCACCGGCGGCGCCGTCGTTCCGCTCAGGAACCGCAGCAGCCGGTCGAAATCCTCGAGCTGCGCCACCTGCTCGCGCACCCGGCTCTCGCGCGCTTCGCTGTAGACGATGAAATTCGGGCTTTCCGCGCGAAGCCACTCGGCTCTGCCCGGCGCGGCCAGCACGAGGAGGCAAGCCGCCAATGCGGCCGCGGCGAGGGGGCGCAGGTTCATTGCATTTCTCCTCCCCGCCGCGCGCGCGGGTCGTCCTCGCCCGCCGGCGCGTCGAAGGCAGGGGCGACGCCGCTAGTGTCGCGGGCGCGCGCTCTCGCAAGGAGCTCGCGCGCCGCCGCGGAGAAGCCGCCCTCATGGGCGGTGCTGGCAAGCGGCACGAGCAGCGTCTCGGCCAGGTCGTACTCCCGCCGCTCGAGCAGCAGAGTCGCCGCGTTCATCCGGATCTCGGAGACCTGGGGGGCGAGGTTGTGGGCGAGCAGCAGCACCTCGGCATTGTTGTCCGAGAGGAAGCCCGACTCTGCGGAGAAGGTCTGCGCATAGCGGTAGAGCGTCTGGAAATGATTGGAGTTGATCCGGTGCGCGCGGGCGAACCAGACGCGGGCGCGGCGGTAGTGCGACGCACGCTGCGCCTCTTCGCGCTCGCCGGCGAGGAGATCGCGCATGCCCCGCAGGTAGAGCAGCTCCGCGTCGCCGGGATTTGTCGCGATGAGCTCGCCGAGCAGCCTCTCCGAGACCGCCGGGTCGCCGTAGAAGGTCTCGGCCTCGGCGAGCACGCGCCTGGCGAACGGGTCCTCATGCTGCGCGGCGGCGCGGCGGACGCGGGCGAGAAGCGCCTCCGGTTCCTGCCCGCCGAGCATGATCGATGCCTGCAGGAGCAGGAGGTCGTCGGCCGACGGCGGCAGGCGGACGATCTCGACCCGTGGCGCCTGGGCGATGCTCGCCCGGTCCATGCGCAGATAGGTGAGGCTTCCGAAGACGTAGCTCTGCACCGCACGCTGGAGCTCCGAGGGGCTCATCCCGAAGCTCGTCCGGAACGCCTGGCGCGGCTCCTCTCCGCGGTTCAGCGCTGCGATATAGGCGCGCAGCTTGGCAACCCGCGCGGGGTCGCGCATGAGATAATGGGTGAGCGCCCAGCTCTGCGCATAATAGCGGGCGCGGCCCTGGTCGGACTCGATGCCGCCCGATTCGAAGAGGACGCGCTCCATCGGCAGCCACTCCGCAGTGTTGCCGAGCCAGCTCGCCCGCATCGGGCTCGCCTGCGCGAACTCCACGTGCCGCTCCGTGAAGCGCGCCGTCATCATATATTCGGCGAAGCCTTCGACGTACCAGGGCGGGTAGGCGTGATCGTAATGCTGCATCATGAAGTGATGGGCATATTCGTGGAACAGGACCTCGTTCGAATCGAAGTCCGCGGCGGTGTCGACGAAGGCGGCGATCCCGGTCGGCCGCGCGGCATAGAAGCCGCCGACATTGCTGCCGATCCGCGCGGAGACTCGGCGCAGGTCTCCCGTTCCGCTGACGAGGTAGACGCTGAGCTTGCTTGGCGAGGCGGCGGCGGCGGCGCCGGAAAGCCGGCGCAGCAGGGCGGCATAGTCTTCCAGGACCCGGACCTGCTGGCGGAGGCGGTTCTCGCCGCCCTCCGAATAGACGATGAAATTGTCGCTCTCCGCGCGCAGCCAGGCCGCCCGCGCTGGTGCGGCGGCACCGAGCCAGAGCACGGCCGCCGCGATAAGAAGTCGCGCTAAGTAGCTCATCCCGTTGGAACTCCCGCTCCGGCTGGAGACTAGCAGCGGCGGCGCGTCCCGCAATAGCGATATTTGCGAGGCGCTGGCGGAGAGGGTGGGATTCGAACCCACGGTGAGCTTGCACCCACGGCGGTTTTCAAGACCGCTGCCTTAAACCACTCGGCCACCTCTCCCCGCGCGGGCCTCTCGACGCCGCCGCTCTAACGCGCCGCGCCGCGTCCCTGCAAGCGCCGCCGGGATTTCGCGCAAGCTTCGGCAATTGCGGCCTTTCATGTCCTGGACAGGCTGTGCCATGTAGCGAGGCCGGAGCGAGGTGTAGCATGCGCGTATTCGTCCCCCTGGTTGCAGGTTTCACGGCATTGATGTCGCCGGCGACGGAGCTCGGCGACAGCGGCATAGCCCTCGTGCCGTTCGCGGCGACCGCCGCGCTTGCCCAGTCCGCGCCGCTCGGCGAGGCGGGGTTCCAGGCCTATCTCCCGCAGCTTCGGGTCCAGGCCGAGCGGGCCGGCGTCAGCCGGGCGACGATCGAGCGGGTGTTCCCGACGCTGAGCTTCAGTTCGCGTGCCGTCGATCTCGACCGCTCGCAGCCCGGCGGCAGCGCGACCGGGCCGAGCAGCGCCAATCCGGCCTTCGCGCCCTACCGCGCCCGCCACGTCACCTCGGCGCTGATCTCGCGCGGCCGCGAGCGGTACATGGCGAACCTGCCGCGCCTGCGCGACATCGGGCGGCGCTACGGCGTCGATCCCGAGGTGCTGGTCGCGATCTGGGGCAAGGAGACGAGCTTCGGCGCCGTCACCGGCGACTTCGATCTTGCCAACGCGCTCGCCAGCCTTGCCTATGAAGGCCGGCGGCGGCAGCTCTTTACGGACGAGTTCGTCGCGACGCTGAAGATGATGGATCGCGGCATCCCCCGCTCGACGCTGCGCGGCAGCTGGGCCGGCGCCACCGGGCACCCGCAGTTCCTGCCGAGCGTCTACCTCCGCCTCGGCGTCGACGGCGACGGGGACGGCCGCTCGGACATCTGGAACAGCCATGTCGACGCGCTCGCTTCCATCGCCAACTATCTGCGCAATGCCGGCTGGCGGCCGAATCTCGCCTGGGGCGTGCCGGCGAGCGTCCCCGCCGGCTTCGACCGCGCGGCGGTCGCGCCTCGCACCCGCGCGCCGCGCTGCCCGCGCGTGTTCGAGCGCCACAGCCGCTGGATGACCGTCGGCGAGTGGCGCCGGCTCGGTGTCGTGCCGATGCGCGGCGGCCTTTCGGACCGCGACATGGCCTCGCTGATCGAGCCCGACGGTCACGGCGCGACCGCCTACCTCACCACCAACAACTACCGCACCATCCTCGATTACAATTGCTCGAACTTCTACGCCTTGTCGGTGCTGCTGCTCGCGGACGGCATCGGCGGCTGAGCGCGCGCTTCTTGCGGCGAAGCGTCTGGCGGAGGGGGAGGGGAGCGGTTAATGGTGGGCGCTCACCCGCTACACATTCCACGATCCATGCTTCGGGAGCTGCCTCAAAAATGACGCGCAAGGCGCTGGTTTTCCTCGGCTTCACCGCCCTCATCTCGACGCCTGCCACGGCCGCCGCGCCGCCCTTCGATACGCCGGCGCCGATCGCCTACATGGTCGACCTCTCCTCGGGCGCGGTGCTCTACGCCAAGGATGCGGACCGGCGCTTGCCGCCGGCCTCGATGGCGAAGATCATGACCGTCCACGTCGCCTTCGACCTCCTCAAATCGGGCGAGCTCCAGCTCAACAAGCAGTGCACGGTGCGCCCTGAGACCTGGCAGCGTTGGCACGGGCCCGCCGCGGGCTCGACCATGTTCCTCTCGGCGGGCGAGCAGGTCACCGTCGAGAATCTCCTCCACGGCATCGTCACCCTCTCTGGCAATGACGCCTCGGTGGTGCTCGCCGAGTGCATCTCGGGAACTGAGGCGGCCTTCGTCGCCCTGATGAACCGCGAATCGCAGCAGCTCGGGCTTCGCAACTCGCATTGGGGCAATCCCGTCGGCTGGCCCGACGCTGGCGTCACCTTTACGACCGCGCGAGACCTTGCGACGCTCGCCCGCGCCACCGTCCAGGACCATCCGCAGCTCTACCGGCAGTTCTACGGCCAGACCGACTTCACCTGGGGGCGGACGCTGGGCGGCAACCAGCCGATCACCCAGGGCAACCGCAACCCGCTGCTCGGCCGCGTGGCCGGTGCCGACGGGCTCAAGACCGGTCATACCGAGGAGGCGGGCTATGGCTTCACCGGCTCGGCCGCGCGCGGCGGCCGGCGCCTGGTGATGGTCGTGGCGGGGCTCACCAGCTTCAACCAGCGCATCGAGGAATCGAGGCGTTTCATGGAATGGGGCTTCAACGCCTGGCAGACGCGGCCGCTCTTCTCGCGCAACGAGCGGGTCGGCGAGGCGCAGGTCCAGCTCGGCAGCGACGGCAGCGTCGGCCTCGTCGCACCGCGCGACATCGCGGTGAGCTTCGCCGCCGGCCTCGGCCAGGACGTGCGCGCCCGGATCGTCTATCAGGGCCCGATCAAGGCGCCGATCGCCCAGGGCCAGCATATCGCCGACCTCGTCGTCACCGCCGGCGGCGTCGAGCAGAGGATGCCGCTGGTTGCCGAGAACGCGGTGAGCGAGGCCGGCTTCTTCGGTCGCATCCTCGCCGGCCTCAGCCACCTCTTCGGCGGAGGCGCGTGAGCGGCCGCTTCATCAGCCTCGAAGGCGGGGAGGGCGCGGGCAAGTCGACCCAGCTCAGGCGCCTCGCCGCGGCGCTGAGGGCGCGGGGCCTAGACGTCGTCGAGACCCGCGAGCCCGGCGGCAGTCCGGGCGCCGAAGCCATTCGCGGCCTTCTGCTCGAGGGAGACGAGCAGCGCTGGACGCCGGAAGCCGAGGCCCTGCTCTTCGCTGCGGCGCGCGCCGACCACGTCGCCAAGACCATCCGCCCGTCGGTCGCAGCCGGCAAATGGGTCCTCTCCGACCGGTTCCTCGACAGCTCGATCGCCTATCAGGGCGGCGCCGGCGGCCTCGGCTCCGATCGGATCCGCGCGCTCCACGACTTCGGCAGCCACGGCTTCCTTCCCAACCGGACCCTGTTCCTGCAGCTTCCCGCGGCAGAGGCAGCGGCCCGCGCCGGCAGCCGCGACGTCAGCGGCGCCGACCGGATCGGCGCGCGCGGCGCGAGCTATCATGCAGCCGTCGCCGCCGGCTTCGCGCGCATTGCCGAGGAGGAGCCGGAGCGCTTCCGGATCGTGGACGCCTCCGGGGAGGCGGATGACGTCACAGCGCGCCTGCTCGCCGCCATCGAGGACCTGCTGTGACGCCGCTCTTCGGCCATAACGAAGCCGTCGCCGCCTTTCGCGACGGTCTCGACGCGGGCCGCCTCCATCACGCCTGGCTGATCAGCGGCCCCGAAGGCGTCGGCAAGGCCATGTTCGCGCACAAGGCGGCGCTGCGGGTGCTGGCGAACGGTGCCGGGCCGCCGGTCTCCGTGCCGGGGCTCGACGTACAGGACGAGCACCCGATCGCTCGGCTGGTCGAGGCCGGCAGCCACCCCGATCTGATGCGGCTCGAGCGGTTGCCGAAGGAGAATGGCGAGCTCGCGCGCTCGATCACGGTCGATCAGGTTCGCGGCCTCCGCGGCCTCTTCTCGACCACCGCCTCGCTCTCGCCATGGCGGATCGTGATCATCGACTCGGCGGACGATCTCGAGCGCAGTGCTGCGAACGCGCTGCTCAAGAATCTCGAGGAGCCGCCACCGAGCAGCGTCTTCTTCCTCGTCAGCCACGCCCCGCAGCGGCTGCTGCCGACGATCCGCTCGCGCTGCCGCCAGCTGCGCCTGTCGCGGCTCGACGATGCCGCCATGACGTCGGCCCTGCATGCCGCTCTGCCCGACGCGGACGCGCGCGAGATCGCAGCGCTCGCCGAAGCGGGGCAGGGCTCGCCCGGCCGCGCCATCGCCTTCCGCGGCCTCGAGATCGCCGCGCTGGACCGCACGATGCGCGAGCTCGCCGCCACCGGCGACCCGACGAACGCCGCGCGGTCGGCGCTGGCGGCGGCGCTCTGCCTCAAGTCCGCGCAGCCTCGCTACGCCGCCTTCCTGGCCCGGGCCCCTTCCTTCATCGCCGCAGAAGCGCGCGGGCGGAGCGGCGCCGCGCTCGCAGAGGCGCTGCGGCTCTGGGAGCGGACGTCGGACCTCGCCTCCGGCGCCGTTCGCCTGTCGCTCGACCCGCAGAGCGTCGTTTTCGAGATCGCCGGAATGATCGCCGCGCTCGCACGTCGCCGGGACAGGGCCGCCTGACTGGTGACGGCCCGGCGATGATGCTCTAGACGCGCGGCGATGGCCGAGCCTTTCTACATCACCACCGCGATCAACTATCCGAACGGGCGGCCTCATGTCGGCCATGCCTATGAGGCGATCGCGACCGATGCGATCGCGCGCTTCCAGCGCCTGTCGGGGCGCGACGTCTTCTTCATGACCGGGACCGACGAGCATGGCTTGAAGATGGCGCAGGCGGCGCGGGAGCGGGGCGTCACCCCCGCCGAGCTCGCCGACGAAATGTCGGCCGTCTTCAAGGTGATGGACGAGCGCCTTGATATTTCCTTCGATCGCTTCATCCGTACAACCGAGCCCGGTCACCACCGTGCCAGCAAGGCGATCTGGGAGGCGATGGCGGCTCGCGGCGATATCTATCTCGGCCGCTACGAAGGCTGGTACTCGGTCCGCGACGAGGCCTATTATGACGAGGAGGAGCTGCTCGTCGCCGACACCGGCGAAAAGCTCTCGCCGCAGGGAACGCCGGTCGAGTGGACGGTGGAGGAGAGCTGGTTCTTCCGCCTGTCGGCCTATCAGGAGCGGCTGCTCGCCCATTATGAGGCGCATCCGGATTTCATCCGGCCCGAGGCGCGGCGCAACGAGGTGCTGCGCTTCGTCGAGGGCGGCCTCTCGGACCTCTCGATCTCCCGCACCAGCTTCGACTGGGGGGTGAAGGTGCCGGGGAGCGAAGAGCACGTCATGTACGTGTGGCTCGACGCGCTCACCAACTACCTCACCGGCGTCGGCTATCCCGACACGGAATCAGAGACTTACAGGCGATACTGGCCCGCCGACCTCCACATCATCGGCAAGGATGTGGTGCGCTTCCACGCCGTCTACTGGCCGGCTTTCCTGATGTCCGCGGGCGTCGAGTTGCCGCGCCAGGTCTTCGGCCACGGCCATGTCCTCCTGCGCGGCGAGAAGATGTCGAAATCGGCCGGCAACGTCGTCGACCCGGACTCTCTCGTGGATTCTTTCGGCGTCGATGCGGTGCGCTACTTCCTGCTGCGCGACGTCACCTTCGGCCAGGACGGCAGCTACAGCCCCGACGCGATCGTGACGCGGGTCAATGCCGATCTCGCCAACAGCTTCGGCAACCTCGCCCAGCGCACGCTTTCCTTCATCGCGAAGAACTGCGGCGGCGTGTTGCCGCAGGGAGGGAGAGGGGAGGCGGCCGATGCGGAGCTGCTCGGCCTCATCCGCGGCGCTGCGGCCGGCGAGGTGCCGGCCCGCTTCTCCGATCTGGCGCTGAGCCAGGGGATCGAAGCTTGGCTGCGCGCGGTCTTCGCCTGCAACCAGTATATCGACGCGCAGGCGCCCTGGGCGCTGAGGAAGACCGATCCGGAGCGGATGACGGCGGTGCTGGCGACGTTGTGCGAGGCCATCGCCGACCTCGCCATCGCCATCTCGCCGGTGATTCCGCGCGCCTCGGCCAGGCTCCTCGACCAGATGGGCGTGCCGGCGGACGAGCGGACCTTCACCGTCCTCGCCGACAGCGGTCGCTACGCCCGCCTCGCCGCCTCCGGCTTCACCCTGGCGCTGCCGAGCCCAATCTTCCCGAGGCTCGAAATGCCGGCGGGAAGCTGATGTTCGTCGATAGCCACTGCCACCTCAACTACAAAGGCCTGGCCGAGGACCAGCCGGCGGTGATCGCGCGCGCCCGCGCCGCCGGCGTCTCCAAGATGCTCAACATCTCGACGCGCGCCGCCGAGTGGGACGAGGTGATCGCGCTCGCCGAGCGGGAGCCGGACGTCGTCGCCTCGGTCGGCGTCCACCCGCACGACGCCGACACCCACACCGAGGTCGAGACGGCCACCCTGGTCGAGCGCGCGCGCCATCCGAAGGTGGTCGGCATCGGCGAGAGCGGGCTCGACTTCTACTACGACCGCTCTGACCGGGAGCGGCAGAAAGCGAGCTTCCGCGCGCATATCGCCGCCGCGCGGGAGACTGGCCTGCCGATCATCGTCCACACCCGCGACGCCGAGGCCGAAACCTACGACATCCTCGCCGACGAGATGGGGAAGGGCGCCTTCAGCGGCGTCATCCACTGCTTCACGGCGAGCCGCGACTTCGCGGAAAAGGCGCTCGGCCTCGGCCTCTACGTCTCGATGTCCGGCATCGTCACCTTCAAGAACGCGAAGGATCTGCAGGAGACGGCGAAGACGATCCCGCTCGAGCGCCTGCTGATCGAGACCGATTCGCCCTTCCTCGCGCCGGTGCCGCATCGCGGCCGGCCGTGCGAGCCGGCCTTCGTCGCCGACACCGCGCGCTTCCTGGCCCAGCTGCGCGGCGAGAGCATCGAGGAGCTCGCCGCCGCGACGAGCGCCAACTTCCACCGGCTGTTCGCCAAGGCGGCGGCTTCGTGAAGGTCCGCATCCTCGGCTGCGGGACCTCGTCGGGCGTGCCGCGGATCGGCAACGACTGGGGGATGTGCAACCCGGCCGAGCCGCGCAATCGCCGCCTCCGGGTCTCGATCCTCATCAGCCACGAGGGCACCAACATCCTCGTCGATACCGGGCCGGATCTGCGCGAGCAGCTGCTGGCGGGCGACATCCATACGATCGACGCGGTGATCTGGACCCACGACCATGCCGATCATTGCCATGGCATCGACGATCTGAGGCAGCTCTACCACGTCTATCAGCGCCCGATCGAAGGCTATGCGCGCGAGGCGACGCTCATCCAGCTGCGCGACCGCTTCGACTATGTCTTCGACGGCAGGGCGGCGGGCTATCCCGAGATCGCCGTCGGGCATCTGCTTCCCGACGAGATGGAGATCGGCGGCATCACAATCCGCGCCGTCGACCAGCCGCACGGCGCCATCACCAGCGCCGGCCTGCGCTTCGAGGCGGATGGTAAGTCGATCGGATATTCGACGGATTTCAACGATCTGACGCCGGACATGGAAAGATTGTTCGAAGGAGTCGACATCTGGATCGTCGATGCGCTCCGGCGGCGGCCGCACCCGACGCACCCGCATCTCGCCCAGACCGTCCAATGGGTTGCGCAGGTCGGCGCGAGGCGGGCAATACTGACCCACATGGACAATTCGATGGACTATCGGACCCTGCTGGACGAGCTGCCGCCGGGGATCGAGCCCGGCTATGACGGCCTGGAGGCGGCGCCGTGAACGACGGCGATCAGGCGGTCCACGTCATCTACCTCATCGGCGTCCTCGTCCTCGTCGCCAGCTCCTTGCTCGTGCGCCGCATCCCGATCGCCCAGGGCCTGAAGATGCTCGCCGCCTGGGTGATGATCTTCGCCGCGGCGTTCATCATCTTCACCATGAAGGACGACTTCGCGGCGCTGTGGGACCGCATCGTGCTCGAGACGCGCGGCGGCGTCGTCCAGGAGCAGCGCGGCGCCGAATTGAGGGTGCGGCGATCGCCGGACGGCCATTTCTGGGTCAATGCCGAGCTCAACGGCCAGCCGGTGCGTTTCCTGATCGACAGCGGCGCGACGACGACCAGCATATCGAAGGACATAGCGGATCGCGCCGGCATCCGGCCGTCGGGCGGCTTTCCGGCGATGGTCCGGACGGCGAACGGGATCGTCGCGGTCCACCGCGGCCGCGCCGAGACGATCCGGGTCGGCACGATCGAGCGCCGTGACCTTGCCGTCCACATCTCCGAGGCGTTCGGCGACATGAACGTGATCGGCATGAACTTCCTCTCGTCGCTGTCGAGCTGGAGCGTCGAGGGGCGGACCCTGATCCTGCGCCCATAGCCCCCTCCGGCCACGGAAGCATTTTACATAATGTATATTATCGGACTCAACGATGGACGATGATGGGAAGTCCCCGCCGCTGGAGCTTCCCTCCTCCGGCCTCGATGCGCTCGCCGGGATCATGCGGCGCCTGCGCGATCCGGTGAACGGCTGCGCCTGGGACCGCGAGCAGACCTTCGAGACGATCGCCCCCTATACGATCGAGGAAGCCTAAGAGGTCGCCGACGCGATCGCGCGCGGCGACATGGCGGACCTGCTCGACGAACTGGGCGATCTCCAGCTCCAGGTCGTCTATCACGCCCGCATCGCCGAGGAGCTCGGCCATTTCGACCTCTCCGCGGTGCTGGCGGCGATCTCGGCCAAGATGATCCGGCGCCATCCCCACATCTTCGGCGAGGATTCGGAGAGCCCAGGCTGGGAGGCGCTCAAGGCGGCCGAGCGCGGCGGCCGCGAGGACAAGAGCGCCCTCGCCCACGTCGCGCTTGCTCTGCCGGCGCTGAAGCGCGCCGAGAAGATCCAGCGCCGCGCCGCGCGCGCCGGCTTCGACTGGCCGGACGCCGAGGGCCCGCGCGAAAAGATCGACGAGGAGCTGAGGGAGATCGAGGCGGCCGAGGGACCGGACGAGCTCGCCCACGAGATCGGCGACCTGCTCTTCTCGGTCGTCAACTACGCCCGCCACCGCGACATCGACCCCGAAGGCGCGCTCCGCGACGCGGTGGCGCGCTTCGAGCAGCGTTTCCGCAGAGTTGAAGAGATTGCCGACAAGCCTTTGAAAGATATTGATATCCATGCACTCGAAGCGCTCTGGCAGCGGGCGAAGAGCGAGCTTCAGGCGCGCTGAGACTGCCGCGCTTCGAACCGCGCCCAATCGGCTGCGGAGAGACGGACATCGACCTCCGTCTCCATGCCGCGGCTGCGGTGGTCGAGCACTTCGCCATTGGCATGGAGCCAGGCGATCGCTTCACCGTCGTCGGCCGCCAGCCGCACGGTGCGAAGGTCCGAGCCGTTGCGCAGCAGGCGCGAGGCGCATTCGAGCAGGCTGTCCACCCCTTCCCCGCCGAGCGCCGAGATGAGGACGACATTGTCCCGGCGCTCGCCCTCGGCGCGAACGCGCTCCAGCGCGTCTCCCTCCAGCGCGTCGATCTTGTTCCAGGCCTCGATCATCGGCGCGCCGCTCTCCTCTCCCTCGGCCGCGCCGGCGCCGATCTCCTTCAGCACTTGCTCGACATCCTCACGCTGTGCATCGCTGTCGGGGTGCGACACGTCGCGGACATGGACGATGAGGTCGGCCGAGATCACCTCCTCCAGCGTCGCGCGGAAGGCGGCGACGAGCTGCGTCGGAAGCTCGGAGATGAAGCCCACCGTGTCCGAGAGGATCGCCTTGTCGAAGCCGGGCAGCTCGATCTCGCGCATCGTCGGGTCGAGCGTCGCGAACAGGAGGTTCTCGGCGAACACGTCGGCGCGCGTCACCCGGTTGAACAGGGTCGATTTGCCGGCATTGGTATAGCCGACGAGCGCGATCACCGGCCAGGGCGCACGCTGGCGCCGGGCGCGGTGGAGCGCGCGGGTGCGGGTGACCTGTTCGAGCTCTTTCCTGAGCTTGGCCATCCGGTCGCGGATCAGGCGCCGGTCGGCCTCGATCTGAGTTTCGCCGGGGCCGCCCAGGAAGCCGAAGCCGCCGCGCTGGCGCTCGAGATGGGTCCAGGAGCGCACGAGGCGCCCGGCCTGATAGTCGAGATGGGCGAGCTCGACCTGGAGCCGCCCTTCCGCCGTCGCCGCCCGCTCGCCGAAGATCTCGAGGATCAGGCCGGTGCGGTCGATCACCTTGGCCTTGGTCGCGGTCTCGAGATTCTTCTGCTGGATCGGCGTGATCGCGGCATCGACGATCAGCAGCTCCGCCCCGTGCGCCCGCACCTCCTCGGCGATCGCTTCCGCCTGCCCGCTCCCGAACAAGGTCGCCGGCCTCGGATTGCGGATCTTGAAATGGAGCTTAGCGGCAACGTCGACGCCGATCGCCTCGGCAAGGCCGGCGGCTTCGTCGAGACGCGCGGCGGCGTCGCGGCTGGCGGCGCCGCCGAGGTCCGGAAAGGCGATGACGGCGCGGGCGCCGCGGGCAAATTCCGCGTCGCCGCGTTCGAAGCCGGTGCTCAGGCGATCTGCTCCTCGTCCTGCGCCTCGACGAAATTGATCGGGCTTTCCGGCTGCACGGTCGAAACGGCGTGCTTGTAGACGAGCTGCGACAGCGAATCGCGCTGGAGGAGCATGCAGAAGAGATCGAAGGCCGCGATCTCGCCCTGCAGCATGACGCCGTTCACCAGGAACATGGTGACGGGCTCGCCGGAGCGGCGGACCGCGTTCAGGAACACCTCCTGGAGGAGTGCCGGCTTCTTCCGGTCGAGCTGCTCGGCGAATCCCGCTTCGATCTCGCGAAGGTCGATCGGCTGTGCCGGCATGATCGTTGAAATGGCGTGCTTGTAGATGAGCTGCGCCTGGCCTTCCCGGCGCAGAAGCACCGAGAAATTGTCGAACCAGGTGATGATCCCCTGCAGCTTCACGCCCTTGACGAGGAACATCGTGACCGGCGTCTTCGAGCGCCGGAGGCTGTTCAGGAACAGGTCCTGGAGATTGTTGACCTTCTCGGCCATCCCTCGTCTCCCTCGCGGCTTCGTCCCCGCACCGGCGAATGCCGGGCCGCTGACGTAGCGCCGATCCGCCAGCGTTCAAGATCGTTTCGGCCAAATACAGCCGGCCGCTACTCGCTGTCCTCGTTTCTCGCCTCGCCGAGCCCCAGTGCCTTCAGCTTTCGGTGGAGCGCCGAGCGCTCCATCCCGATGAAGCTCGCGGTGCGCGAGATGTTCCCGGAAAATCGCCGGATCTGGACGCGAAGATATTCGCGCTCGAACGTTTCGCGCGCCTCGCGCAGCGGCGTGCCCATGATCGCCTTCACCGCCTCCCCCGGGTTGATGCTCGCCTGATCGTTGAGGAGCTCGGGGGGGAGCATGTCGATCTCGATGCAGCCGACGCGGGCGCCGGGCGCGAGAATGATCGTCCGCTCGATCACATTGCGAAGCTGGCGGACGTTGCCCGGCCAGTCATAGGCTTGG
>DASWMB010000169.1:0-6524 GCA_036399955.1 Allosphingosinicella sp.
TTCGAAGCCGAGCCGATCCAGGAAGCCGGCGGCGACGGCGACAGCGACCGTCCCGCGACGATCCGCTACTCGCTCGTCGTCGAAGGCATGGACGAGATCGACCTCGCCGGCCGTTTCCGCGACCTCTCCGCGCTCCAGGACGCGCGCGGCGAGGCGGTGAACGGCGCGATGGTGGTGGCGCGCGCCCGCGAGGACGAGGCGCTCGCGATCCGCCTGCTCCGCTCGGAAGGCTATTACGACGCGGTCGCGGCCCATGCGATCGAGCAGGTGCCGGGCGAAGGCGACGAGCCGCCGTCCCTGCGCGTCGTGATCAGCGCCGTGCCGGGCCAGCGCTACCGCTTCGGCGAGATCCGGATCGACGGGCCGCCGACCGAGCCGGTCGAGATCGCGCGTGAGGCGCTGCCGCTCACCGCCGGCAACCCGATCCTCGCGGCGGAGGTCGAGGCCGCCGAGGCCAATGTCCTCCTGCGCCTGCCGCAGCAGGGCTATCCCTTCCCGGAGCTCGGGCTGCGCGACGTGCTCCTCGATCCCGAGACCGGCACGGGGGACTATACGCTGCCGCTCAATCCAGGTCCCCGGGCGCGCTTCGGCGGCTTCACGACGGAGGGCGATCTCGCCTTCGGGCCGGAGCATGTCGACGTCCTCGCCCGCTTCGCGCGCGGCGACCTCTACGACCGCCGCCGCGTCGACGACCTTCGCGAGGCGATGGTCGCAACCCGCCTGTTCACCACGGTCTCGGCCGAGCCGGTCCGCACTGGCGAGGTGGCGGAGGACGGGACGGAATATGTCAACATCCTCGTCCGCCAGGATGCGGGGCCGGCGCGGTCGCTCGACGCCAGCGCCGGCTTCTCGACCGGCGAAGGCTTCCGGATCGAGGGCGCCTGGGAGCACCGCAATCTGTTCCCGCCGGAGGGCTCGCTCCGAGCCGCGGCCGTAGCCGGCACCCAGGAGCAGTCGGCGAGCCTGCGCTTCCGCCGCAACAATTGGGGCCAGCGGGACCGCGCCCTGCTCGCGCTCATGGAGGCGGGGCGGCGCGACTATGCCGCCTTCCGCGGCTATACGGTTCGCCTGCAGGGGCTCGTCACTCGCGAATCGACGCCGATCTGGCAGAAGCGCTGGACCTATGCCTATGGCGCCGAAATCCTCGCGACGAACGAGAGCCGCTTCGGCGAGCCGCGCCTGTCGCTCGGCGATGCCTATTTCATCGGCGGGCTAATCGGCCAGCTCGGCTACGACCGGTCGAACAGCCTGCTCGATCCGACGCGCGGCTTCCGCCTCCTCGCGCGGGTCAACCCCGAGGCGTCGCTCCAGAACGGCTTCGATCAATATGTGCGCAACCTGTTCGAGGGCAGCGCTTATTATCCGGTGCAGGACAATCTGGTCATCGCCGGACGGGTCCGGGTCGGATCGATCTTCGGCATTGCGCGCGACGAGCTCGCCCCGTCGCGGCGGCTCTATGCCGGCGGAGGCGGCTCGGTGCGCGGCTTCGGCTACCAGCGGCTCGGCCCGCGCGAGTTCGTCGCCAACCCGGATTTCGATCCGGAGAAGCCGGACAAGGAGCCGGCGACGATCCCGATCCCGCTCGGCGGGCGCAGCCTGAACGAGTTCGCGCTCGAAGGGCGCTATCGTTTCGGGAATTACGGCGTGGTCGGCTTCGTCGATGCCGGACAGGTTTATGAAAGCCAGTATCCGACGATGGCCAATTTGCGCTTCGGCGTCGGCATCGGCGGGCGGATCTACACCAATTTCGGTCCGCTGAGGGTCGACATCGCGACGCCGCTCGGCCGCCGCGAGGGCGAGGGACGGATCGCCGTCTACATGTCGATCGGCCAGGCCTTCTGATGGCGACCGAGGCACCCCTCCCGGCCGAATCGGCCGGCGAACCGGAGCGCCGGCGGCTGAGGAAGCGCGACGTCGCGCGGCGGACGGCGAAGTGGCTCGGCATCGCCATCGCCGCTCTGGTCGTGCTGATCGCGGCCTTTTTGATCTGGCTCAACACCGATCCGGGCCGGCGCTATATCGTCCGCCAGATCAACAATCTCGAGACCGCCTCCGGCCTCGACATCGACATCGCCCGGATCGAGGGCTCGATCTTCGGCGAGCTCACCATCCACGGGCTGACGCTGAAGGATCCCAAGGGCACCTTCTTCTACGCGCCGACGGCGACGGTGGACTACCGGCCGTTCGCTTATTTCCGCAACCATGTGGACATCCGCGAGCTGGAGATCCCGCGCGCTCGGCTGACGCGCCTGCCGGAGCTGCGGCCGGGCGATCCCAACGCGCCGCTCCTTCCCGATATCGATATCGATATCGGGCGGCTCCACGTCGGTCAGCTGATGATCGATCCCGCGGTGAGCGGCCGCCGGCACGTGATGAGCATCGAGAGCACGGTGCGCATCGACGACGGCCGCGCCCGCGTCGGGCTCGCCCTCGGCACCGTCGGCGCGCCCGGCCTGCCGGGAGGCGACCGGCTCGTGGTGCGGATCGATTCGGTGCCCGCGCAGAACCGGTTCGACGTCGCCCTGCTGGCCCGGGGTCCGGCGGACGGCTTCCTCGCCGGCGTCACCGGCCTCAACCGCCCGCTCGTCGCCCATCTCGACGGCCGCGGCACCTTCGACCGCTGGAACGGCCGCTTCCGCAGCGCGATCGGCGGCCGCTCCTTCGCCAATCTCGCCCTCGAGGCGCGCGACGGCACCTACAGCGTCAACGGCCCGATGCGGCTCGACCTCGTCCTCACCGGCCAGGCGCAGCGGCTGGTCGGTCCGCTCACCCAGGTGAACCTCGTCACCACGTGGGAGAATCGCCGGGCCGACCTGCGCCTGCGCGCGAACAGCCGCGCCGCGGCGATCGCGGCGGAGGGCATCGTCGACCTCGGCCGCAACCGCTTCGAAGGCCTCTCGATCGCCACCCGCCTCAGCGAGCCCGGTGCCATCGCCCCGAACCTGCGCGGCCGCGACGTCCGGCTCGCGCTGATCCTCGATGGGGAGATGCGGCGGCCGTTCGTCGCCTACGACCTTCGCGCCGCCGCGCTCGGCTTCGGCACCACGACGATCGAAGGGCTGCGCGCCCGCGGCCGCGCGCAGGTGCGCGACGACCGCATCGTCGTGCCGCTCGTCGCGACCGCGAACCGCATTCTCGGCCTCGATCCGGCGATCGGCGGCCTCCTCACCAACGTCCAGCTCCAGGGCGATCTCGCGGTGAGCGGCATGCAGATCGTCTCCGACAATATCCGCATCCGCTCGGACCGGCTCGCCGGCACCGCCGCGATCGCCTTCGATCTCGAGCGCGGCATCTACCGGACGGCACTGCAGGGGCGGGTCAACAACTACCGGATCGAGGGCGTCGGCCTCGTCGACGTCACGACCAACCTCAACGTCGTCACCAGCGCGCGCGGGTTCGGTGTCCAGGGCCGCTTCGTCGCGCGGACGCGGCAGATCGAGAACGCCTCGGTCCGCGACTTCCTCGGCGGCGTTGCGACGGTCAGCGCCAACCTCGCGCTCGATCCGGCCGGCGTCATCCGGCTGAGCGGCATCCGCCTGACCTCGCCGCAGCTCAGGATCACGTCCGGCGAGGGCACTTACTGGCCCGATGGCCGCCTCGACTTCCGGCTGCGCGGCAACAGCACGGCCTACGGGCCGCTGGCCGTCCACATCACGGGCACGCAGGCGGCGCCGCAGGTGCGCATCCAGGCGGCCAATCCCGGCTTCGGCTTCGGCCTGAGGGGCGTCAACGCCACAATCCGAAGCACCGCGCAGGGCTGGGCGATCACGGCGACCGGCGACTCCGCCTACGGGCCCTTCTCGGCCGACGTCGTGATCCTGACCCAGCGCGGGCCGATGACCATCCAGATCAACCGGCTGACGATCGCGGGCGTCACCTTCACCGGCCGCATCAGCCAGTCCCGCGCAGGCCCCTGGGTCGGCACGCTGGCCATGTCCGGCCAGGGGATCGACGGCGTCGCTCATTTGAGCGCCGAGGGCCGCCACCAAAGGGTCGAGGTCGCCGCGACCGCGAACGGCGCGCAGATCCCCGGCGACGTTCCCGTGACGATCCAGCGCGCCATCGTCCAGGCGACGGTGGTGCTCTATCCCGACGCGCCGTCGATCGTCGGAGACGTGCAGGTCGCTGGGCTGAGGAGCGGCCAGCTCTTCCTCGAAACCGCCCGCGCCCGCGTCAATTATCGCGGCGGCACCGGGCAGGCCCAGGTCTTCGCACAGGGGACGAATGCGGTGCCCTTCCGGGTCGGCGTCAATGCCGCATTGAGCCCCAGCCACATCCGGGCGGCCGCGCAGGGCGTCGTCAACAACATCCCGTTCCAGCTCGCCCAGCCCGCCGATATCCGGAAAGTGGGCGCCGACTGGCAGCTGACGCCGACGCGCATCGTGCTGCCGCAGGGCAATGTCCGCCTCGCCGGCCGCTTCGGCCCGAGCGGCACCGTCGTCCAGTCGCGGCTCGACAATCTCGATCTGTCGATCGTCAACGCGGTCTCGCCCGGGCTCGGCATCGGCGGCCGCGCGACCGGAAGCCTCGACTTCGCGCTGCCGGCCGGATCCGCCTTCCCGCGCGCCGAGGCGCGGCTCAACATCGCCGACTTCACGCGCAGCGGGATCGCGACCCGCTCCGAGGCGGTGAACCTCGCCCTCGCCGGCAGCCTCCTCCCCGAAGGCGGCCAGATCGCCGCGGCGATCCGCCGGAACGGCGCCCTGATCGGCCGCATCCAGGTCCGCCTCCAGCCGCTCGGCCCCGCCGCCGGCAGCTGGAGCGAACGCCTGTTCGCAGCGCCGCTGGTCGGCGGCATACGCTACAACGGCCCGGCCGACGTGCTGATGTCGCTAGCGGGCATGGCCGGGCACCAGCTCTCCGGGCCGATCGCCGTCGGCGCCGACTTCTCGGGCCGGGTCCAGGCTCCGCAGTTCACCGGCGTCGCGCGCTCGACCAACCTCACCTACGTCAACGAGCAATATGGGACTCGGATCACCAACATCGCGCTCCAGGGGCGGTTCAACGCGTCGGAGCTCGAGATCGTCAGCCTCGCCGGCCGCGCCGGCGAGGGCACGATCCAGGGTTCCGGCCGGGTCGGCCTCGCCGCCGCCGCCGGCTTCCCGATGGACCTCCAGTTCCGCTTCGACAACGCCCAGCTCGCCCGCGGCGACGATCTCGGCGCGACCGCGACCGGCGAGGTCCGGATCACCAACAGCCGCGCCAACGGCGCCCTGATCGCGGGCGACCTCCAGCTGCCCGAGGCGCGCTACCAGATCGTCCGCCAGGCCGCCGCCGAGGTCCGCCAGCTCGCCGGCGTCCGGCGCCGCGGCGAGCCGCTGCCGGACCCGACGGCGCTCGCGGCCGAGGCCGGCGGCGTTCCGAGCAGCTGGCGGCTCGACCTTCGCGTCCACGCCGACAACCGCGTCTTCGTCTCCGGCATGGGGATCGAATCGGAGTGGCGGACCGACCTTCGCGTCCAGGGCACGTCGACCACGCCGAGCATCGTCGGTCAGGTCGAGCTGCTGCGCGGCACGCTCAGCGTGGCCGGCCGCCGCTTCAACCTCGAGGAAGGCCGCGTCACCTTCACCGGCGCACGGCCGCCCAACCCCCAGATCGACATCCGCGCGGTGGCCGACATCGAGGACGTGCAGGTCGGCATCAACGTCAGCGGCAGCGCCAACAATCCGCAGATCGCCTTCACCTCCAATCCGGGCCTGCCGCAGGACGAGATCGTCGCCCGGATCCTGTTCGGAAGCTCGGTCACCGAGATCTCGGCGCTGCAGGCGGTGCAGGTCGCGGCGTCATTGAACGCTTTGCGCGGCGGCGGCGGCGGCGGCCTCAACCCGCTCGGCCAGCTGCGCTCGGCGACGGGGATCGATCGTCTGCGCATCCTCGGCGCAGACCAGACCACCGGCCGCGGCACCGCGATCGCGGCAGGCATGTACCTGTCGGACGACATCTATCTGGAGATCATCACCGACGCCCGCGGCTTCACCGCCACCCAGCTCGAGATCGCGCTCAGCCGCTCGCTCAGCGTTCTCTCGCAGTTCGGCTCCGGCAATTCAGGTACGAACGTCAACGTTCGCTATTCGAAGGATTATTGAGCGCTTCCACTGTGCGGCGGGCCGGCGGTGGGAATGGTGCCCAGGGACGGAATCGAACCGCCGACACCGTGATTTTCAGTCACGTGCTCTACCAACTGAGCTACCTGGGCGCTTCCGGCGATCGCGGAAAGTCGAGCGCCTATAGAGGCGCTCACGGCTCGCTGTCCAGCCCCGCCGGCGGCCCGGGAACGCGATAGCCGTCGCCGAGCCAGTTGAGGAGGTCGCGGTCGCGGCAGCCCTGCGAGCAGAAGGGCGTGCGCTCGGGCGAGGCGGGCTTGCCGCAGACGGGGCAGCCGCCGCCGCGGCGGCTAGAGGTGGGCGCTCTGGACATGGCCGCCGGATATGGAGAGCCCGGCATCGGCCTGCAACCGCACGGGCGCACCGATCCGGCGGGCGAGCGCCTCGAGCCACTCCGGGCGCCGCTCCAGCAGGGCGACA